>JBBQFE010000450.1:0-3206 GCA_038321605.1 Mycobacteriales bacterium
CATGCGACCGTCGCCTTGAGTGCGTCGTGCAGGTCGCCGCGGGCCGCCGGTTTTGCCGTGACAACAGATCAGTCCCGCAAAGGACGACAGGGCTTGACGGACGCCGGTGGCCGTTCTGGGAACGGCCACCGGTGCTGTGTCAGATGCGGGGCAGGACCAGTTGGGCCATGCGCTCGGCCTTGCGGTACGCCGTGGTCATGCTGTCGTAGGCCAGGCGGTCCGTGACCGTCCAGCTGATGGTGCCGATGCGGACGAGCATGGTCCGGCGGTTGCGGTCGAAGGCCTGGCCGACGTTGTCGTGGCCGTGGGCCCGGATGAGGAGGCTCGTTCCAGCGACAGCCATTTTGCGGCGCGGCTGGCGGACTTCGTGGGCGATGCTGGCCGGGACCTGGACGCGGGACGCGCTGGTCGCAGGCAGCAGGCCCGCCATGTCGACGGTGTGCAGCCATGCGCCGCAATAGGTGTCGACGGCGCCCAGGTCGTGGAGGGTGACCATGGTGGCGCCGGGGGTGATGGAGATGTGGCTGCCAGCTCCCGCGTCGCTGCTGACGATGGTCACGTTCTGAGTGCCGGTGATCTCGATCTGGACGGTGATGGCCTGCGTTGCGCTCACGGCGGGGATCTCGCTCTCACTTGGTGGACCTCCGCTTTTTCGGCGGCCCGAACGCTCGCGTTCGGGGTGACGGTCGGAAGGGGGCCGGAGGCCGGCGCGGGGGTTCCGGCTCGTTCGGTCGGGGCGTAGTGGATGAACCGTGGGGGAGCGAAGCGGCGGAAGGGTTCACCCGAGCGGTCGGGCTGGGTTCATCGCGCCCGCAGCCCTGGAGCCGTCACTACACTCCGACCCTGGTCGGGCCGCCGGAAAGGCGTTGGCTCCGGCCGTTTTTGCCGGAGACAATCCAGCGCGCCGAAGGTGCTCCCCATTGCTGTTGCATTGCTCCCCCGCTGCGGACTGGATCACGGAAGTTCCGCAGATCCGAAGAGATCCGGCAGCAGCGCGACGGCGTCGGACTGCTGCCGCAGAGGCACGGCGACGTAGATCGAGGTGGTGGCCATGGACTCGTGTCCCATCAGTTCCTTGATGACGAGCGAGTCAGCGCCCCGCTCGCGAAGGGTGGAGCCGAACCAGTGCCGCAGCGCATGTGGTGTCCCTGGGACGCCGGCCCTGTCCATCGCCTTGGAGACAGAGGCACTGACGGAATTGGCGAGCATCGGGCCGCCGGCCAGGGCACGCTCGTTGCCGACCCAGCTCGGGAACCACCAGGATCGGCTCGGCATCTCTCTGGCGAGCCGCTCTAGGAGTGGGTGCAGCGGGATGTCGCGCTTCTTGCTGCCCTTGCCGTTCACTCGGATGGTCTTGGTCAGCAGGTCGACGTCTTCACCGCGGATGCCGGCGATCTCGCCAACCCGGAGGCCGGCGTAGGCGGCCAGGAGGATCATCGCCTTCGTCCGCCGGTAGGTGCGGCTCGTCAGCAGCACGACGAGGTGCGCGTCGGCAAGGGGCCTCGGTTTGCCCTTCGGCACCCTCGGCGTGGTGGCGATCAGCGTGGGGTCGTCGGGGCGGTGCCCGGTCCGGACCAGCCAGAGGCTCCACGCACGGATTGCTCCGTGGTACGTGGCGCGGGTCGCTCGTGACCAGGCTGGGTTGACGAGAAATTCGTCGATGTCGACCGGCGTCAGGGTCGCCGGGTTGGTGAGCCGGCCGATCACGTTGACGCGTTCCTTGATCGTCTTGTCCGACAGATTCCGGGCCCGCTGCCACAGGGTCCACGCCGCGATGAGTTCCGAATCGCTGGGGACGAGCGCGACGGTCGCTGGCGAGTTCATCGCCGCCGGCCTGGCAGGCGCAAGGCCCGGCGAGTCGAATCGAGTTCTGTCGAGATCTGGCGTGGCCATCTGCGCTCCCAGACTTGCAACCTTCGGAATGAGGACGAAGATGAGCCTCTGACGGCAGGCAGGGACGTCAACACCGCGTAGCGGGGACGTATCGGGACGTCCTGGGGTCGACGGGACGTCCCAGAACGTCCCTGGGGAGGGGAGGCCAGTGCCGAACGAACGGCTGCGCAGCTCCATCACCTCGAGAGGGCTGTCGCTCGGCGCTCTGGCGGAGGCTGTTCAGGTCGATGCGAAGACGGTCGAGCGGTGGATTTCCCTGGACCGCGTACCGCGTGGAAAACACCGGTTCAAGGTCGCGGCGCTCCTCGCAGTGGACGAAGCCCACCTGTGGCCGAGCATTCTCAAGCACGCTCAGACCCGCGCCGCCACGGAGGCGGAGTTCGTCGCCATCTACGCCAACCGCGGCGAAGTGCCGCACGACCTGTGGCACCAGCTCATCTCGTCGGCGACGGAGCGGATCGAGATCCTGGCGTATGCGGCGCTGTTCCTGACCGACTGGGATCCAGATCTGGACGCGGTGCTGGCCGCGAAGGCGCGCGCGGGTACGTCGATCCGCCTGCTGCTCGGCGACCCGTTGTCGGCAGAGGTCGCGGCCCGCGGCGCGGAAGAGGGTATCCACGCTGGCTTGGCGGCCAGGATCCTGATCAGTGAGCAGAACCTGGCGAGGACAATCAGCACCGACGGGGTCCTCCTCCGTCATCAGTCGACAACGCTTTACAACTCGATCTACCGGGTCGACGACAATCTGCTGGTGAACACCCACGCCTACGGCTTTCAGGCGGCCCAGTCGCCGGTGCTGCACTTCCACCGGGTGCCCGGTGGCCGGCTCTTCGAGCACTACGCGGCCAGCTGGGAACGGGTCTGGGATACGGCTGAACCGAACGAAGGAGACGACTGATGGCAAGACGCGATTACCTCGACGACCCGAACGCTCCGAAGGCGAACAGCATCGTCCCGTCGGCCACGGCCATCGTGCTCAACGAGGCTGGCGAGCTGCTGATGGTGCACAAGACGGACAACAAGCTCTGGGCCCTCCCAGGCGGAGGCATGGACCCCGGAGAATCGATCTCCCAGACGGTCGTCCGCGAGACCAAGGAGGAGACCGGGATGGATGTTGAGGTCACCGGTGTGGTCGGCATCTACACCAACCCCGGTCACGTCATCGCCTACGACGATGGCGAGGTCCGCCAGCAGTTTTCGATCTGCTTCACGACCAAACTGCTCGGAGGGGCGATCGCGACTAGCTCTGAGACCAGCGAGGTCGAGTTCGTACCCGTCGATCGACTTGACGATCTAACGATCAATCCGTCGAT
>JBBQFE010000451.1:0-3199 GCA_038321605.1 Mycobacteriales bacterium
CCCCGCTGCCGGCCGAAACCGGATACCTCGCTCACCGTCAGGCCCTGGATGCCCAGGTTCTCCAGGGCAAGCGTGACCTCTTCGAGCTTGAACGGCTTGATGATCGCTGTCACCAGTTTCATGGCGGTCAGACTCCCTTTCCGGATAGTTCAGCGGAACGCTCGCCAGCTGCCGCTGCGCCACCGCTTGCATGGGTCAGGCCGCCGCTGAGGACCGATGAGAAGGAGTATGCCGACTCTGCGTGCTCGGACTCGTCGAGGCCGGTCAGTTCGGCCTCCTCGTTCACCCGGAAGATACCGGCCTTCTTCAGCGCCATCCCGATGATGAACGTGACCACGAACGAGTACACCAGCACGGACAGGGCTGCCACGATCTGAACCTCGAGGAGTTTCAGGCCACCGCCGTAGAGCAATCCGCGCTTGGATTCCACGCCGCCCGCCAGCGCACCGTGATCGAAGCCGAAGAAGCCGATCAGGATCGTGCCGGTGAGGCCGCCGACCAGGTGGACGCCGACGACATCGAGCGCGTCGTCGAAGCCGAAGCGGAACTTCAGGCCCACTGCGAGGGCGCAGAGGATGCCGGCGATGAAGCCGATCGCCATGCCGCCGAGCGGGGAGACGAACGCACAGGCGGGCGTGATCGCAACCAGACCGGCGACCGCGCCGGAGGCTGCGCCGACCGTGGTGGGCTTGCCGTCCCGGATCTGCTCGACGAGCAGCCAGCTGAGGGTCGCGGCACAGGTAGCGATGGTCGTGGTGGTGAACGCGAGACCGGCAGTGCCGTCCGCGCCGCCTTCGGACCCCGCATTGAAGCCGTACCAGCCGAACCACAGCAGCGAGGCACCGAGCAGCACGAACGGAACGTTGTGCGGCTTCATCGGGTCCTTGCGCCAGCCGGCGCGCTTACCCAGTACGAACACCAGCGCCAGAGCGGCGGCACCGGCATTGATGTGCACCGCGGTACCACCTGCGAAGTCCTCGGCACGGATCTTGTTGAGGATCCAGCCGGTGCCGAACACCCAGTTGGCGACGGGGAAGTAGACGACCGTCACCCAGATCCCGACGAAGAGCGTCCAGCCCCAGAACTTGACGCGGTCAGCGATCGCGCCGGAGATCAGGGCAGGCGTGATGATGGCGAACATGAGCTGGAACATCGCGAAGACGATGATCGGCACGCCGGCGCCGTACGTGCTGCCCGACGGCAGGGTGGTGCCGATGACCGAGGCCGCCTCGGCGCCACCGTTCCACACGCTGGTCAGGAAGTCAGGCTTTCCGAGGCCGTAGAAGTTGCCCGTCGAACCGATCAGGCCGCCCCACTTGCTGCCGCCGAATGCCCACGAGAATCCGTAGAAGGTCCAGAGGACGCCTACTACAGCCAAGCAGATGAAGTTCATCATGAGCATGTTCAGTACGTTCTTCGAGCGGACCATGCCGCCGTAGAAGAACGCCAGACCCGGTGTCATGAGCAGAACCAGTGCGGCTGATGCGAGGATCCAGGCAGTGTTGCCCGAATCGATCGCGACCGTGACCGGGTCCGCCGCTAACAAGATGGCATGTTGCACCCTTGCGTCTCCTTCGTTGGTGGGATTGTCGAAGGCGGCGTTGCCTCGAAACGTAGCCAGAGAGTGTCGTTCCGCTGTTTCGGCAAACTGACCCTGAATGTTTCCGACGCATTAACGATGGCCGGTGCGATCTCGGTCACGCCAGAGATGTCCGGAGTCTGCTGCTTTTCGGTAGCCTCTGGCGCATGCCGAGCCTCACCCACGCCGAAGCGGTCCAACGAGCCGCTCTCGTCCAGCCCACGCACTACTCGATCTCGCTCGATCTGACCCCTGACGGGCCGCAGGTCCTCTCCCGGACGACGATCGCGTTCGCCGCGACCCGACCGGGCTCTGCGACCTTCGTGGACGTCAAGGCCGCGGCCGTGCAGTCGGCGATCCTGAACGGCCGGGAGCTGGATCCGGCAGCGGTGAGTGACGGACGGCTGCCGCTGACCGACCTGGCAGCCGACAACGAGCTCGTCCTCACCGCCACCATGTCCTACTCCAGCGACGGCGAGGGTTTGCACCGCCACGTGGACCCGGCCGACGGACGGACCTACCTGTACGCGATGTCCTTCCTCGATGCCGGCCCGCGCTGGTTCGCAAGCTTCGATCAGCCCGATCTCAAGGCGACCTATGACCTCGAGGTGCGTTGCGACCCGGATTGGATCGTGCTCGGCAACGGTGCTGCCACCCGCACCGCCCCCGGCGAGTGGACGCTGGCCACCACCAGGCCGCTGTCCACCTACTTCGTCACCCTGGTGGCCGGACCGTACAGCTCGGTCATCAGCGAGCACGACGGGATCACGCTCGGTCTGCACGCACGTGCGTCGCTGGCCGCCGAGCTCGAGGCGGGGGCACCGGAGATGCTGGAGGTGACCCGGCGCAGCTTCGACCGTTACCACGAGCTCTTCGGCATCCGGTACCCGTTCGGTGAGTATCACCAGGCCTTCTGCCCGGACTTCAACGCCGGCGCGATGGAGAACCCCGGCTGCGTCACCCTGCGCGACCAGTACGTCTTCCGGTCGGCCACCACCAAGGCCGAGCGGGGCACCCGGGCGAACACCATCGTGCACGAGATGGCCCATATGTGGTTCGGCGATCTGGTGACGATGCGCTGGTGGGACGACCTGTGGTTGAACGAGTCCTTCGCCGAGTACATGGCGCACCGGGTGTGCTCCGAGGTCACCGACTTCGCGGCCTGGACCGCGTTCGGCATCCGGCGCAAGGACTGGGGCTACGTGGCCGACCAGGCGCCGTCCACCCATCCGGTCGCCGGCAACGGCTCGCCGGATGCGGCGGCCGCGCTGGCAGATTTCGACGGAATCTCCTACGCCAAAGGGGCATCGGCGCTCAAGCAGCTGGCTGCGTACCTCGGCGACGAGATCTTCTTCGGCGGCCTGCGGCGGTACTTCACCCAGCACGCATATGGCAATGCCGAGTTCGCCGATCTGATCGCAGCCTGGACGGCGGCGGGTGCGGTCGGCATCGAGGAGTGGTCGGCCCAGTGGCTGCGCACCGCCGGCCTGGACACCCTGACCGCCGCCGCAAGCGGCACTGCCGTGACCGTGACCAGGATCAGTCCGGACACCAGCGACCGTCCGCACACGATCCGGGTGGCCGGCTTCGACCAGGACGGCAAGCTGATCCTTGACGAAC
>JBBQFE010000452.1:0-3195 GCA_038321605.1 Mycobacteriales bacterium
CGATCTGCTGTTGCGGGTGTTCCCGGCCCGGACCTGCTCCGCGGGGGTGTTCAAACGCGCCGGTCAGATCGGCCGTCCCTGTCTGCTGGGCTATATCGGAAAATGTTCGGCGCCCTGCGTCGGGCGGGTCAGCGCGGAGCAACACCGCGAGATCGTGGACGATTTCTGCGACTTCATGGCAGGCAAGAGCGACGCCGTGGTACGCCGACTCGAGAAGCAGATGGCCGAGGCGAGCGCGGACCTGGAGTTCGAGCGTGCCGCCCGGTTGCGTGACGACCTCGGCGCGTTGCGACGGTCCATGGAGAAGCAGGCAGTGGTCCTGACCGACGGCACCGATGCAGATGTCGTCGCCTTCGCCGGGGACGAACTCGCTGCCGCCGTGCAGGTGTTCCACATCCGCGGCGGCAGGGTCCGCGGGCAACGTGGCTGGGTGGTCGACGTCACGGCGAGCGCGGACGGCGAGGTGAGCGAGTCCGAACTCGTCCAGCAGTTCATCACCCAGTTCTACGGCCCCGAAGACTCGGTCGTGCCCCGCGAGGTCCTGGTGCCGGAGTTGCCCGCCGACGCCGGGGTGGTGACCGAATGGCTGACCGAGCGACGAGGCTCCAAGGTGTCACTGCGGGTCCCGCAGCGCGGAGACAAGAAGTCGTTGATGCAGACCGTCGCGCGAAATGCCGAGCAGTCCTTCTTGCAGTACAAGCTCAAGCGCGCCAGCGATCTGACCGCACGGTCGCAGGCGCTGTCCGAACTACAGGAAGCACTGGGCATGGCAGAGGCGCCTCTGCGTATCGAGTGCTTCGACATCAGCCATGTGCAGGGCACCAATGTGGTCGCCAGCATGGTGGTCTTCGAGGACGGTCTCGCGCGCAAGAGCGAGTACCGCCGGTTCGCGATGCGTTCGCAAGGCGGTGACACCGACTGGATAGCCGAGGTGATCCAGCGACGGTTCGCCCGGTACCTCTCCGAGACCAGCATCGAGGCCGAAGCGGAACGAGCGGAGATCGAGGCTGCTGGCGGCCGGGCTCGCAAGTTCTCCTATCCGCCCAACCTGGTCGTGGTCGACGGCGGCGCGCCACAGGTCGCCGCCGCGCAGGCCGTGCTGTCAGAACTGGGCATCAGCGATGTGACCCTGGTCGGGCTGGCCAAGCGACTGGAGGAGGTGTGGGTGCCCGACGAGGAGTATCCGGTCATCCTGCCGCGAACCTCCGAGGCGTTGTACCTGCTGCAGCGGGTGCGCGACGAGGCGCACAGATTTGCCATCACGTTTCACCGCCAGAAACGTTCCAAGGCGATGATCGAATCGGAATTGTCAGAGATTCCCGGGCTCGGTCCCGCCAGGCGGAAGGCGTTACTGGCAGAATTCAGCTCGCTGAAGCAACTACGGGCGGCAGCGGTCGACGAGATCGCGGCGGTGCCGGGATTCGGCCCCGACCTGGCGCAACGGGTGGCCGACGCGCTTCGAGTCGCAGGCGAGCAGGCCGAGCCGGCGGTGAACATGACGACCGGTGAGGTTCTCGACTGATCCGGACCACCGAAGGGAGATCGCCGCGATGACCACCGCAGAAGGCGGAGCGCTGCAGACGGTGATCGTGACCGGACTGTCCGGGGCGGGCCGCAGCACTGCAGCAAAATGCCTCGAGGACCTCGGGTTCTTCGTGGTCGACAACCTGCCGCCCGAACTCGTCGCGACGATGGTTGATCTGGGCAGCCACAGCCAGGGCGCGGTGACCAGGCTCGCGGTCGTGATGGACGTGCGCAGCCGCGCGTTCTCCACCGACCTCACGGGTGTGGTGACCGAACTCCGCAAGCGGGAACTGAACCCGATGATCCTCTTTCTCGAGGCGAGCGACGGTGTCCTGATCAGGCGGTTCGAGAGTGTCCGCCGAGCACACCCGTTGCAGGCGGACGGACGGCTTGCGGACGGGATCACCGCGGAGCGAGTCATCCTCGAGCCGCTGCGGGACATCGCGGACCTGGTCATCGACACCTCGGAGCGCAGCGTGCACGAATTGCGCCACGCGATCGAGGGGGCTTTCAGCTCCGACAGCTTCGGGTTGCCGGAACTCAGGGCGACGGTGGTGTCCTTCGGTTTCAAGTACGGGCTACCCGCAGACGCAGACCTCGTGGTGGACGTGCGGTTCCTGCCCAATCCGTACTGGATCCCGGAACTGCGCGAGCAGACCGGTGAGGACGACGAGGTGAGTGACTACGTGCTCTCGCAGGAGTCGGCCCCGGAGTTCCTCGACAAGTACGTCGACATCCTGCAGATCATCGGGGCCGGTTACAGCCGCGAGGGAAAGCACTATCTCACCCTGGCGGTGGGCTGCACCGGGGGCAAGCACCGCTCAGTGGCCATGAGTCGAGAATTGGTGCGACGGCTGACCGCGCTGGGTATACACGCTAATGTCGTCCACCGTGATCTGGGTCGCGAATAGTGGCTGAACCGCTCCCGCCCTCGGCGGCGTCGGTGTGCAGCAAGGTGGTCGCGCTCGGTGGCGGCCACGGCTTGTTCGCCTCACTGTCCGCGCTCCGGCTGCTCGATGTCGCCATCACCGCGATCGTGACGGTCGCAGATGACGGTGGATCGTCCGGGCGCATTCGGCGCGAGCTGGACGTACTGCCGCCCGGTGACCTGCGAATGGCACTGGCGGCGCTGTCGACCGGCCGCCTGGGACTGCACGGGCCGGAGTGGTCGGCGGTGCTCCAGCACCGGCTGGGTGGCAGTGGCGCGCTCGCCGGGCACCCGATTGGCAACCTGCTGCTCACCGGTCTCACCGAGCTGCACGAGGGCGACGCGGTCGCCGCCCTGGACGCCTTGTGCGAGCTTGTCGGTGCTCGGGGCCGGGTGCTTCCGATGGTGTCGCAACCGCTTGACCTGGTGGCCGACGTGGCCAGTGTCGATCCCGACGATCCGGTCCGCGGCCGCCGCATCAGGGGGCAGTCGTCGATCGCCGCAACATCCGGACGGGTCCGCTCGCTGGCGTTGATCCCGCCCGATCCACCTGCTTGCGCCGAGGCGATAGCGGCAATCGCGTCGGCGGACATCGTCGTGCTGGGCCCAGGATCCTGGTTCACCAGTGTGATTCCCCATCTGCTGGTACCCGAACTTGCCGCGGCGCTCGTTGCTTCCAGCGCGCTGATCCTGACGATCCTCAACCTGGAGCCTCAGGTCGGTGAGACCGACGACTTCTCACC
>JBBQFE010000453.1:0-3190 GCA_038321605.1 Mycobacteriales bacterium
AGCTGGTGGTCGGCGCCGACCGGCTTGCCGTCGCGCATGACGGCCTCGGTCATCGGCCCGACGTCCTGCCAGACCTCTGCCCAGCATTCGGCGGCACGCTGGCCGGCTGCGGCCGGATGCTTGTCACCGAGGAGTTGCTGGTAGGCGGTGTTGTAGATCTGGACCAGCTCGGGGCCCCACCAGATGAGCATCGGAATGCGCGCGGCCATCACCGTCCGGATCCCCGCCACCAGCTCCTCGGGCCAGGTGTGGACCGGTCCGAGTGGGGAGGATGCCCAGTCGACCTCGCGGTGCAGCGCGGCAACGTCGTCGTCACCGGCAAGCAGTTCTGCGATCGCCGTTTCCACGGTCATCACAACCTTTTCGTTCCAGACGCCGACGAATCACGCAGGTGGTTCGCCGCAGCGCGACACATAGTTATACAGCGGCCAGGCCGTATCCGAATGCACCCGGTTGCCCCCTGGACCAGCGCAGCTGCCTTGAGAGGAAACTCATGGTAGGGAATCGTCGTGCGGCATGGCAGGCTTCGCTGGTGACCATGACCCGGCGGGCCCTACTCGGCCTGGGCGTGGCGATCGGCGCCTCGCTGGCGGGCTGCACCAGGGCCGCGAGGTCGGGCGCCGCAGCAACCAGCCAGCAGGCCGCGCCGACGCTGACTATCCCGTCCAGCGATCCGGCCACCGGCGCCGCCGCAAGCTCACCATCGCACCATCCGGCCACCTCGGCGGTGCCGGTCGGCCCGGCCCTAGAACTCGCCTCGGGCCCCACGACCCGCCACGAGATCGCGCTGACCTTTCACGGCGCCGGCGACCCCGCCATCGCCCGCCAGCTGCTCGCCATCTTCGCCAACGCGAAGGCCCAGGTGACCGTGCTCGCGGTAGGCAGCTGGCTCGCCGAAAACCCCACCATCGCAAGGGAAATCATCGCCGGCGGCCACGAGCTGGGCAATCACACCTATAACCACCTCGACATCGACGGTCTCGACCCCGCCGCCGCCCGGGCCGAGATCGTCCGCTGCCGGGACCTGCTGCGCAGCCAGGTCGGTTCCATCGGCGCACACTTCCGGCCGTCACAGACCCAGCACGCCTCTTCGGAGGTACTGGCCCTGGCTGGCGCTGCCGGTTACCCGGTAGCCCTGTCCTACAACGTGGATTCCCTCGACTACACCGACCCCGGGTCCGACGCGGTGCGGGCGAACGTGGCGACGGCCGGCGCCGGTTCGATCGTCAGCATGCACTTCGGCCACCCGGGCACGGTCACCGCGATGCCGGGCGTGCTGGCAGACCTCAAGGCCCGCGGGCTCACCGCGGTGACCGCATCCCGGCTGCTGCGCGCGTGAGCAGACGCCACCGACCGACCTCGTACGCCGTGCTGGGGGTTGCCCTGGTGGCCATCACGACGGCGAGCGCCTGCACCGGACACGGTGCCCTCAGCTCGACGTCCGCGGCGGCGCACCCGAGTTCGACCCACCGATCCGGCACACCCAGCACCGGCAGGACGGGCACCGCGCTGCCGAGCACCTCGCGGCCGAGCACCGCGGCGTCCACCGTGACGCTGGGAACCGCAGGGTTGCCGGGGATGCCGCCTCCGCTATCGCCCACGGACGTCTACGCCGCTGACCGGCCCGGCATGATCAGCGCGGCCATCGCGCACGACCCTGCCTACGTCTACGTGCCCGATACCAACAGCAACGACGTGTACGTGATCGATCAGCACACCATGAAGGTGGTGTCGGTGTTCGCCGGCGGGCATGAGCCCCAACACGTCGTGCCGTCCTACGACCTGAAAACGCTGTACGTGACGGCCGACAAGCCGGGCCAGGGCAGCATCACCCCGATCGATCCCCATACCGGTCGACCGGGTACGCCGATCGCCATCGACGATGTCTACAACATGTACTACACGCCGAACGGCCAGTACGCGATCGCGGTACAGGAGGCGTACACCCGGCTGTCCTTCTACGACTGGCACACCTGGCAGTTGCACGACTCGCAGACGTACCCCAGCTGCGAGGGCATCGACCACATGGACTTCACCGCCGACGGCACCAAGCTGGTCGCCAGCTGCGAGTTCAGCAACCAGCTGGTGGTGATCGATGTCGCCACCCACCGGCTGCTCAAGACGATCTACCTGCACCAGAGTGCCCATGGCATGCCTCAGGACATCAAGCTGTCGCCCGACGGCAAGACGTTCTACGTGGCCGACATGGTGTCCAACGGGATCTACCTCATCGACGCCCGGACCTTCGAGGTGATCCGGTTCCAGCCGACCGGCCCGGGTGCCCACGGCCTCTACATCTCGCGCGACTCCAAGCGGATGTTCGTCACGAACCGCAACGGCGGCAGCATCACGGTGATCGACCTGGCCACCGGGCTACCCGCGGTCACCTGGCACCTGCCCAACGGTGGCAGTCCCGACATGGGCAACGTCTCGGCGGACGGAAGGGTGCTGTGGCTGTCCGGGCGTTACAACAACGTCGTGTACGCGATCAGCACCGTCGACGGGCATCTGATCGCGACCATCGCCGTCGGGTCCGGGCCGCACGGACTCTGCGTGTGGCCGGTGCCCGGCAGGTATTCCCTTGGCCACACGGGCATTCTGCGCTGAGCGGGACGGTCCGTCCGAGATACCCGACCGGATCTATAGACAATGCCGCGTTTCACGGTATCGTTGTCGCGTGATGGTGATGCCGAGCTCTTCTCGTGCGCGGTTCGCCGTCGTCCGCTGTTGCCGTCCCTGACGGGTTCCGGACGCACACCTATCCAGCGGATCCCGCCGTGTCGGCCGGAGCCCTCCTGTCGCGCGCGGATCCCCAGTCCGATCCAGGAGTAGCAGTGACCGACCCCGCCAACTGGTCCTTCGAGACCAAGCAGGTTCACGCAGGTGCCGTCGCCGACCCGACGACCAACGCCCGCGCAGTGCCGATCTACCAGACCACCTCTTATGTGTTCAATTCCTCTGAGCATGCCGCGAACCTGTTTGCGCTCAAGGAGTTCGGCAACATCTACACCCGGATCATGAACCCCACCCAGGCGGTGGCCGAGGAGCGCATCAACGCCCTCGAAGGTGGTGTCGGCGCGCTGCTGGTCGCCTCCGGTCAGGCTGCTGTGACCATTGCGATCCTCAACCTGGCAGAGGCCGGAGACCACATCGTCTCCTCGTCCTCGCTCTACGGCGGCACCTACAACCT
>JBBQFE010000454.1:0-3190 GCA_038321605.1 Mycobacteriales bacterium
TCCACTCCGATCACCTGCACCGGATCGGCCCGCTCCGGATCGGCCGGCGCACCCAGACCCGCCAGCACGGCGTTGCGGTGGTACTGCGCGGCGGCGAACACCGTCGAGTGCTCGACGGCGGAGTGGACCAGCCGTGTGCCCGCTCGTCGGCGGCCCGCGAGGGTGCCCAGCACCGCCAGGTGCAAGGCATGCGCGGCGGACGGCACGAAGCTCACCTCGTCCGGATGCACGTCCAGCAGTTCTGCCATCGCGGCCCTGGCCGCATCGAGCAGCACCGCGCTCTGCCGGCCGGCAGCGTAGAGCTTGGTGGGATCGGCCCAGCCGTCGACACCGGCGTCGAGCAGGGCCTGCTGGGTGACCCGGCTCATCGGCAGCCCGGAGGCTGCGTCGAAATAGCTGCCCGCACCAGCTGAGGGGAGCGACACAGGAGTCCACGTTACGCGTCGCACACCGACCCCTACGGCCTCGTTCGACGGGTGTCGGTTACGCTCGGAGTGATCATTGATCCGGCTCGGGCCGGTGCAGTGCCTTGGTAGCAGAGGAAGGCGGTTTCGCCAGTGCAGCGCAAGCTCCGGTCACGTCTGTCGCGGCTCGGTCTGCTCGCGGTTTCCGCCGTTCTACTCACCGGCTGTACCGCCCACGACTGGGAGATGAAACTCCGCTTCGGCTGGCCCACCGGTGTCACCAAGCAGGCCGATCGGATGCGCACGCTGTGGACCTGGTCCTCGGTCGCGGCCCTGATCGTCGGTGTGATCGTGTGGGGCCTGATCTTCTGGGTGTGCGCGCGTTACCGCAAGAAGGACGATCTGCTTCCCAAGCAGGTCAAGTACCACTTGCCCATCGAGATTGCGTACTCGATCGCACCGTTCGTCGTGATCGCCGGTCTGTTCTGGTACACCGCCACCACCGAGAACTACATCGACAAGCTTTCGCCCAACCCGGACACCACCGTTCAGGTGGACGCCTTCAAATGGAACTGGCAGTTCGAGTACCAGCAGAGCAACGGCGCCCAGACCAAGTACCAGCCGGCCACTGCGGCGGGTGTCACCGACCCGGGGGCCGGTACGGCGCTGTCGACCGTCGGTAGTTCCACCGAGGTACCCGTGCTGGTGCTGCCGGTGAACAAGAAGGTGCGCATCGTAGAGGTCAGCCGGGACGTCATCCACTCGTTCTGGGTGCCGGAGTTCCTGTTCAAGCGGGATGTCATTCCCCAGCAGAAGCCGAACCAGTTCGAGTTCACCGCGACCCGGAGGGGAAGCTACGTCGGTCGCTGCGCCGAGCTGTGCGGCACGTACCACTCGCAGATGAACTTCGAGGTCCGGGTGGTATCGGACGCGGACTATGCCAAGTACCTGCAGGCGCTGGCCGACGTGGGTTCAGTGGATCCCAACCGGCAGAGCAAGGCGCTGCAGGCCATCGGCGAATCACCGTGCGCCACCACCACCCACCCCTTCACGACCGACCGCAACACGCGAGCTGCCACTCAGATCGCAGCCTGCGCGACTACCTCGAGCTAGGCGGCGACCCGAAATGAAGATGGAAGCACGGATCTTTCTCTGGATCGCGCTGTTCTGTTTCGTCACCGCAGGCGTTTATGCCTGGTGGACGCAACACGACTTCGGTGTCGTCGAGTGGGCGGGATCAGCCGCGCTGGTGCTCTCCGGTGGCCTGCTGGGACTCGGCGGCTCGTTCTTCTGGTTCGTGTCCCGCCGCATCGACGCCCGCCCCGAGGACCGCAACGATGCTGACATCGCTGAAGGTGCCGGCGAGCTCGGTTTCTTCTCGCCCGGTAGCTACTGGCCGGTGGGTATCGCCATGGCGGCGACGGTGACCGGGCTCGGGCTGGCGTTGGTGCAGTACTGGCTGGCAGGTCTCGGCGTGCTGTTGATCCTGATCACGTCCGGTGGGCTGCTCTTCGAGTACTACGTCGGAGCACGCGCACCGCTGCGCTAGGCCCAGTCAGCGGGCGGTGGCTCTGGCCCCGCATTCGTACCTCCGCAGGTCGTGCCCCACCTCGGCGTTGACGCGTCGCGGCACCAGCTGCCAACGGTAGTCCCAGTCCGATGGCGTACGGCCTAGGCGGTCGGTGCGGTGAGGGCACCGGCCCGCCGTACTCGAGCCCAGCGGCGGAGTCTGGGTTTCACGCGCACGCCGGCGATGTCCGAGCGCTTGGTGGGTCGTGACGTGACGATGCCGGTGGTACCTCGCAGCACTTGCGCCGTTTCTTCCACGACAAGCCGTCGAAGTAGCGCGCCACCTGCCGACGATGAATATGCGGCCGTCGACTTCGGACAGCACTGACCAGCGCCACCAGGCAGCTCCGCTTGCGCCGACACACGACAACGGCCAGGTGGTCACACTACCCACCTGGCCGTTGCCGAACGGTCGAGCTCAGTCGGTCAGTTCACCCTGCTTGGCATGCTTGTCGGCCTCAGCCTGTTCGAGGGCCGCCAGCTCTGCCTCGATCTCAGCCCGCTCGCGGACCGGCCAGAGGAAGCCCTTGACGCGGCCGCCCTGTGGGTTGCCGAGCTTGTTCATCTTCTTGGGCACCGGAGCACCGCCGTACTGCAGCTGGCCATGCCCGTGCGAGTCCACCGGACCGAGCGGCTGGTGGATCTCGATGAACTCACCGTTGGGCAGCCGTTTGATGATGCCGGTCTCGATGCCGTGTTCCAGCACCTCGCGGTCATGGCCCTGCAGACCCTGACAGATCTTGTACGTCATCGCATAGGCCAGCGGAGGAACCACCAGGATGCCGATGCGGCCCGCCCAGGTCATGGCGTTCAGCGAGATGTCGAAGGCCTTGGCGATAAGGTCGTTACCGCCGGACAGCAGCAGCACCGTGTAGAAGGCGATCGCCATGGCGCCGAGCCCGGTACGGACAGGGACATCGCGCGGACGCTGCAACAGGTTGTGGCTAGCCCGGTCCTTGGTCAGCTTCGCTTCCAGGAACGGGTACGCACCGGCCAGCGTGAACAGGATGCCTGGCAGCACCACCGTCGGCCAGAACAGAGCCGGGACGGTGTGATGCCACAGCCTGAGCTCCCATGACGGGAACAACCGGGTCGAGCCGTCCAGGAATCCGATGTAGAAGTCCGGCTGCGAGCCTGAGGACACCTGAGCGGTGTTGTAGGGGCCGAACAACCAGACCGGGTTGATCTGGGCCAGCCCGCCGAGCGCTGCACAGACG
>JBBQFE010000455.1:0-3189 GCA_038321605.1 Mycobacteriales bacterium
CCGGGCCTCCCGGTGCTGGTAGGCCCAGTCGGGGCGCGACGCAGGAGACCGCCGGTGGGCGCACGTGACCGAGGACGGCAGCGTCCGCACCGAGCTCGCGCCGCTGCGCATCGGCAACGCCTCGGGGTTCTACGGTGACCGGTTCAGTGCCGTCTCGGAAATGCTCACCGGCGGGTCGCTCGACGTGCTCACCGGCGACTACCTGGCCGAACTGACCATGCTGATCCTCGGACGGGATCGGCTGGCCGATCCGACCGCGGGGTATGCCAAGACCTTCCTGCGGCAGATGGAGCAGTGCCTGGGCCTCGCGCTGCAGAACAGCGTCCGCATCGTGGTCAACGCCGGTGGGCTGAATCCCGCAGGTCTCGCGGGCAGGCTGCGGGACCTGGCCGACCGGCTGGGGCTGCCAGCGGTGGTGGCCCATGTCGACGGCGACGACCTGCTGCCACGCGCCGCCGAACTGGGCTTCGCTGAAAGGGGCTTCACTGAAAGGAACTCCGCTGCATCGGACTCCGCTGCATCGGGCCACACAGCATCGGGCCACACAGCATCGGGCCACACAGCACCGTTGACGGCCAACGCCTACCTGGGCGGTTGGGGTATCGCGCATTGCCTGAAGTCCGGCGCCGATCTGGTGGTCACCGGCAGGGTCACCGACGCGTCCCTGGTGCTCGGGCCGGCCGCGGCGCATTTCGGCTGGCAACCCGACGACCTCGATGCGCTCGCCGGAGCCGTCACCGCCGGCCATCTGATCGAATGCGGCGCGCAGGTCACCGGCGGCAACTACGCGCTGTTCACCGAGCTGGGTCTGGACTCGCGGCCGCTGGGTTTCCCGATCGCCGAGATCCACTCCGACGGTTCCTCGGTCATCACCAAGCACCCCGGGACTGGGGGCGCGGTCACAGTCGGCACCGTGACCGCCCAGCTGCTGTACGAGATCGGCGGCGCGCGGTACGCCGGCCCGGACGTCACCACCCGGATCGATACCGCCGTACTGACCCAACAGGGCCCGGACCGGGTGCGGGTCAGCGGTGTCAGGGGCGAACCGCCACCACCGACGCTGAAGGTGTCGCTGAACTACCTTGGCGGCTTCCGCAACCAGGTGGAGTTCGTGCTGACCGGACTTGACCTACCGCAGAAGGCAGAACTCGCCCGGCAGCAGTTCAGCGGAGCCCTCACTGCCGGCCGGTCGGACGGACGGCTGCCGTTCGCCCTCGAGTGGACGGCCAGCGGGGTGCCGGCCCCCGATGCCGACACCGAGGAATCCGCCAGCATGCTGCTGCGGTGCGCCGTCCGCTGCGCCGACCCCGACCCGATCGGCAGGCCGTTCAGCAACGCGGCGGTGGAGCTGGCGCTGGCCAGCTACCCGGGTTTTCACCTGACAGCGCCGCCTGGCAAGGCCCAACCGTACGGCGTCTTCCAGGCAGGCTTCGTCGCCGCGACCGAGGTCACCCACCGCGCCGTGACCGCCGACGGGCTGACGACCACGATTCCGGCGACGGCCACCACCCAGCAGCTGTGCGAGCTTCCAGAGCCGGAGCTACCGCCCTGGCGGTCCAGCGGGGTGACCCGTCGGGTGCCGCTGGGTACCGTCGTCGGCGCCCGTAGCGGTGACAAGGGAGGTTCGGCCAATATCGGCGTCTGGGCCCGCGACGCGGCTGCGTGGCCGTGGCTGGCGCACACCCTGACGGTGGATCTACTCAGAGAACTGCTGCCCGAGACCGCTGAGCTGGCGATCACCCGGCACGTGCTGCCGCAGCTGCGGGCCGTCAACTTCGTCATCGAGTCGATCCTGGGCAGCGGCGTGGCGTCCAACGCTCGCTTCGACCCGCAGGCCAAGGCGCTCGGCGAGTGGCTGCGCGCCCGGTTCGTAGACATCGACGAGGAGCTGTTGTGAACCCCGACAGGCATGTCCCGGGCATCGGCGGCGGCGCATGACCGTCCTGACGTCACGGCTCGACACCACAGCACCGGACTTCGCGAGCAACCGCGAGGCCATGACCGACAAGCTCACAGAACTCGCTGGCGAGCACGCAAAGGCCCTGGGTGGCGGTGGCCAGAAGTACGTGGATCGCCATCACCGCCGGGGCAAACTGCTCGCGCGGGAACGGATCGAGCTCCTGCTGGATCGTGATTCGCCCTTTCTGGAACTGTCCCCGTTGGCAGCCTGGGGCAGCGACTTCGCGGTGGGTGCCAGCGTGGTCAGCGGCATCGGGGTGGTCGAGGGCGTCGAGTGCATGATCGTGGCCAACGATCCCACCGTACGCGGGGGGACCAGCAACCCGTGGACCACCAAGAAGATCTTCCGGGCCAACGACATCGCGTTCGAGAATCGGCTGCCGATCATCTCGCTGGTCGAATCGGGAGGCGCGGATCTGCCTACCCAGAAAGAGATCTTCATCCCCGGCGGACGGCTGTTCCGCGATCTGACGCGGCACTCCGCGGCCGGTATCCCGACCATCGCACTGGTGTTCGGCAACTCGACTGCGGGCGGCGCCTACGTACCGGGCATGTCCGATCACGTGGTCATGATCAGTGAACGATCGAAGGTGTTCCTCGCCGGGCCGCCACTGGTCAAGATGGCCACCGGCGAGGACGCCGACGAGGAGGCGCTCGGTGGTGCGGCGATGCACGCGCGGGTCTCCGGACTCGCCGACTACCTGGCCGAAGATGAACCTGCCGCGATCAGGCTCGGTCGCCGGATCGTCTCGCGGCTGAACTGGCGGAAGGCCGGACCGGTGCCGCGCCAAGCGCCTGCGCCACCCCGCTACAGCGAAGAGGAACTGCTCGGCGTGGTGCCCTCGGATCTCAAGGTTCCCTTCGATCCGCGCTTGGTGATCGCGCGTATCGTCGACGACTCCGACTTCGACGAGTTCAAGGCGTCGTACGGCCCGAGTCTGGTGACCGGCTGGGCAGCCCTGCACGGCTTCGAGATCGGCATCATCGCCAACGCCCAGGGGGTGCTGTTCAGCGCGGAGGCCAAGAAGGCCACCCAGTTCATCCAGCTGGCGAACCAGCGCGACCTACCGCTGCTCTTCCTGCACAACACGACCGGTTACATGGTCGGCGAGAGCTACGAGCAGGCAGGCATCATCAAGCACGGCGCGATGATGATCAACGCCGTCTCCAACTCGACGGTGCCACACCTGTCGGTGTTGATGGGATCGTCGTTCGGCGCTGGCCACTACG
>JBBQFE010000456.1:0-3188 GCA_038321605.1 Mycobacteriales bacterium
GCCGTCCCGTCTGCACCAGTAGGCGAGTATCCGCTGGACGGCTGGCGGCAGGTGATGGCCGTGCACCTCGATGGGACGTTCTACTGCTGTCGTGCCGAGATCGGTGTCATGAAGACGGCTGGTGGTGGATCGATCGTGAACATGGCGAGCATCCTGGGCTCCACGGGCTTCCAGAATGCGCCCGCGTACGTCGCCGCAAAGCACGGCATCGTCGGACTCACCCGCGCGGCCGCACTCGACCACGCTGCCGACGGCATCCGGGGCAATTCCGTCGGCCCCGGGTTCATCCAGACACCCCTACTGGACGACGCACCAGCCGAGGTCATCGCCGGTGTCGCCGCCCTGCACCCGCTGGGCCGGCTCGGCACGTCCCGCGAGGTCGCCGAGTTGGTGTGCTTCCTCGCATCGGACGCAGCATCGAACATGACCGGCGGCGACTACCTCACCGACGGCGGCTATACCGCCCGCTGACAGCAAGAGGAGAGCCATCACCTTTCCCCGGTCTTCGCGGACCAGGACCAGATCTGCTGCACCCGCCGCATGACCGCAGGCCGTGGCCATCGCGAGCACAAACTGTCAAAATGCCATCCGGGTCGGACGCATGAACTCACGACGTGAACGCCAATGACCTCGGCATTCACCCACGATTGGGTTGGGTGAGCGGCTCGATCTGCGCCGGCTGCGGGTTCAGCACGAGAGTTCGAAGCAGGTGCACGAGCATCGCGCCAAAGGTCAGCGCCCACGCGGCGGCGGCGACCCACGTCTCGGCGTCCCCGATCGCAGCAACGATCGGCAGATGGTCTGCCTCTCCGAGAAAGTGCCCCGCAACCGCATACATCCCCAATGGGAACACGATGCTCCACAGGGTCGCTTCGTAACGAAGCGGCACTCGGTGAACGACGTGGCGCCACCAGCCGGCGGCCACGAGTACCGGGATGAGCCAGGTGCCGAAGCACCAGAACACGGCCGACGTCCCGGCCACCAGCCCCCGGGTGGCGTCGACCATCGGTGCGTCGGCCATCAAGACGATCCGGGCACCCGCAACGACCGTGATCGCGGTGGCACCCATGGCTACCCAGTACGGCGGAGTCAGGTCTGCGGGCCGGAAGGGGTAGATGAGCAGCCTCGCGGCCACGGCACCGCCCACTCCGGCGTACAGGCACACGCCGACCGACCAGGAGAACACTGCGATTAGCGCAAACTCTCGTCGACCCACGTCGAGCGCAGGCTCCAAGGTGGCTGCGAGCACGGCAACGGACTGGCTCGCGACCACCCAGATGAACCAGGTCCCGTTCGCACCGGCCAGCACCGGCCAGTTGTCCCGGCGCAGCACGACCGACCACGGGACCACGTACCCGAGGACCAGCCAGCTCAGACCGCCGACGGCGAGCAGCGCGATGGCGGTCTGCTGCTGGCCCGCGGCGGCTAACCGGACACCCAGGACGTCGGTGCCGGCGACGAATGTGAAGAAGCCGAATCCTCGCGCTGGATCTTCAGCGTCACGCAACAGCCGAACCGGGAACCGCACCACCCGGACAACCGTGAGCACCACGAGGACGGTGTAGCTCACCACTCCGATCCAGAACAGAACCGTCGACGCCGCTCCCAGACCTAGGTCCCCGAGGCCGATCGAGAGGATGCCGGTCGCCATCACCAGCGCGAAATAGCCGGGTGTGAGGCCCGCTACTGCGGAGCGCATCGCGCCGATCCTGGCCTCGGTGGAAGTGCCGCTGCGAGGGTTCACGAATCGCCGCCACACCACGGCACCGGACCGTCACCTGCTCGTGACCGGCAGGAACGACGCTGCTCATGGCTCGGGACGGGGCACGCAACTCGGCCGGGGTGGGACTGCGCGATCATCGCGATCCTCCGCCCGGTCGGTCCGGTTGCAGCGCGCCCTCGGCCGCATGTACGTCGACATACGCTCGTCCGGACTCGCCCGGTGTGACGTACACCAGGTACGACGGCCCGTCCCCCAAGGCAGTGGGCGGCACTCGACCAAATCGCCCCGTTCACCCCGCCTGCGCTTCGTGGCCCGGAGCATACCGAGGAGGAGGCTCCAGACCACGGTGCGCTTCCCCGCGGCCACCTGCTCGACGTGGCAACCCTGCGGGCGGTGTTGGACAGGACCGGGCCTGGCTCGAGGTGCTGGCCCCTAGGTTGCGCTCCGGACCTTCGACCGACGAGGTGACCGCGCAAGAATCACCGCGCGCACCGCTAGCGCAAGGAACATCACCAGGGTGCCGAGAACCGCGACGGCAAGGGCAGTCCGCGCGGCGGCTGGGAGCGGCAGTACGGCAGCGGCCAGTCCCACGTTGATGATCAGTATTCGGGGCCGGGCGGCGGTGTCGAGGACAGCAGTTGTGGCGCGCGCGACGGTGGGGCCGCCGCCGAGCACGACTGGGAGGAGGTAGCTAAGGGCGCCGAGGAGGGTTTGGGCGGCGAAGCCGACCAGGAGCGGTGCGGCGAGTTGGTCGGCCCTTTCGGCGGCTTGCTCCCAGCCGGTTGCACTCGCGACGATGACGGCGAGGGCGATCACCGATGCGCCCAGCCACGCGGATCCGGCAAGGACCGACCAGGTGGCGTACGTGGTCGGGGGACGGCGGCGTGCCTCCCGGCCGAGGGGTCGCGCGGCAGCCGTGAGGCCGCCGAGGTAACCGACGGTGCCCGCGACCGCGACAACACGGCTGCCCACCAGGGCACCACCGGCGAGGAGGAGCAAGCCCGCGAGCAGGACCGGCAGGGCGCGGCGGGCGGCGCGCTCCGCACCGTTGGCGACGCGTGTGTGCAGCATGGTCGGCCACAGCGTCACCAACGTCCCGACTACGGTCAGTCCCATCCAGCCCAGGAGGTTGATCCCGACGTGGGCCAGTGCGATCCGAGCGTGCACCGCCTCATTCAGATCGTCCGGTGCCATCACCACGCCCAACCCCACGCCGAACGGGAGCAGGGCCGCGGCGGCCACGTAGAAGCGGACCGTCACCCCGAACCTTGACGGCAGAGACCGACGCCTCCGGGTCAGCAGCACCACGGCGTGCCAGCCGACCGCAGCCGCCGTCAACGCGGCGCCGAACCCGACCGCACCCCAACCGGCTCGAGTCATCGCGATCACGACGGTGATGGCGCCCGTGTTGAATAACACCAGCCGAGCCGCCTCGCCGCGTCGGGTGCTGGACGCGGGAAGGCGC
>JBBQFE010000457.1:0-3164 GCA_038321605.1 Mycobacteriales bacterium
CACGCCCGCGACCGCAGGGCCTGCTGCA
Organism: Mycobacteriales bacterium; assembly: GCA_038321605.1. Lineage (GTDB taxonomy): Bacteria > Actinomycetota > Actinomycetes > Mycobacteriales > Jatrophihabitantaceae > Jatrophihabitans_A. The sequence continues at coordinate 29 of JBBQFE010000457.1, forward strand.
GCTCCAGCACTCGCCTGCGCTGGGGAGCGACCAGGTGGGTGCCGGTCGGGTCGGACTCCAGCGCCCGCAGCACCTCGGCAACCCGGCGAAGTTCGGCGAGCTGGTCGGCGGCCGCCTCGTCAGTGGGCGCCACCACCGGCTGGAGTCGGTTGGACATCGCGCGGCTCTGCTCGACCGCGGCCAACACTCCGGCAGGACGCCCGTTGGCCAACGCGAGCCCCAGGTCGAGCTCGGCGAGTTGCCGACCATGAACCGCTCCGGCGGTCTGCAGATCGATGCTGCCGAACCGGGCCTGATGCCGGGCGAGTTCGGACAGGCCCGTCCTAATCTCTCGACGCCCATTGGCTCGGGCCCCCGCCGCCAGTTGAAGCCGCGCGCGTACCAATCGGGTGTGCAACCGCACAGAGATCGGGTCCTGTGGGCGAACCGGACCGATCGTGGTGGCGATCTCGCGCGCCTCGTCCACCCGGTCCGCGCTGAGCAACGCCTCGGCGGCCAGCAGCTGCGCCGTCCGGGCGCGGGTCGTCAGGCCCTCGGACCGGTACTCCGCCGCCAACCTGAGCGCGGGGGGCGTCAGCCGGGCTCCCGGACGACCGGCCGCCAGGTCCGCCTGCAGCAGCACCAGTTCGGCGTCACGGCGCCAGCGATCGTTGCTTCGCCGGCGAAACCTGTTACGTGCACTGGCCGCGAGTCGGCGGGCGGCCTCGATCTCGCCGTCGAGCAGGCTGCACTCCGCACGGGCCAACTCCACCTCGCCGACGTCCTTGAACAGCCGATCACGTCGGAACAGCTCGCCGGCCCGCAGCAATGCGTCGTCGGCGTCCCGGTGCAGCCCGGCCTGCATCAGCACCTTGGCCCGATCGGTGAGAATGACCGCGGTCGCCACCTCGGCCTCCAGCGCCGCGGCCTCGTCCATCAGGCGCAGCGCAGCAGCCAGGTTGCCGGCGAAGAACTCGACCTCGCCCAGGTTGTGCCTGGCCTTCTTCTCCTCCACCGGCAGCCCGTATGCCCGGGCAAGGGAGGTGGCCCGCTCGTAGTCGACCCTGGCCCGGCGAAGGTCACCGAGGTACACGTGCACCATGCCCCGGTTGATCAGGATGTTGCAGGCCTCGGCGGGCTGGGTGGAGTCCAGCAGCGAAACGGCGGTGTTCAGGTCCTGCAGGCCCGCAGCGAAATGACCGCCCCGCACCTTCATGTACCCGAGCTGACAGTGCAGGTGCACGGCGAGCTCGTCATGGGCGTGCAGGCGCAGGTAGTCCTGCACCTCTGCCAGCGCCAGCAGCCCTCGATCCAGACCGTTCAGCTCGGACTCCGACATCGCCATGCTGATCAGTACCCGCGCCCGCAGGAGCTGCCCCGCCGAGGCAGGCGACTGCGCGTCCGGGCCGATCAGCCGCAGGGCCTTCCGAAACAGCTGCAGGGCACGGGCCGGCCGGCCGGCATTGTTCTCGGCGACCCCACGGAGTCTCAGCTGTGCGGCACGCCCGAGCAGCTCGGTGGTGCGGTCAGCTGCTGCCGGGGCGGCCATGGCATCAGCCTACGGACGGTCAAGGCGCACCGAACTGTCGAGCGGCCCGACTCGACGGTTGACTACAGCGGTCGCGCAATCCCAGCCCCGCTCGATGGCCGCCGGCAATCCCGCGTCGTTGAGCTGCCCCTTTTCGAGCAGCTCCTGGGCGATCTCGCCGGCGACGATCGGTGCGGCGAACGAGGTACCACTCCAGGTTCCGAATCCGCCGCGGAAATCGTCGGGATCGATCGTGGCCCTGGTGCCGTCGCCACGTACCTCGACCTCTGCCGAAGCCTGCAGCGAACCATTGAGAGAACACGGCAGTGAGCTGACCACCGCTGCGCCCGGGCGCCGGCAGAGCACCCACTGACCGGCGTTGCTGAACAGCGCGATCGACCGCCGGTTCGGGTTGAGCGCGGCCACGCTGATCACCGGCAACGCGTAGTGGCTGGGCTTGAGCGGGGTGTGGGGGTGTGGCGCGAAGCCGGCCGGGTACATGTGCCGGGCCGTCGCGTCGTTTCCGGCAGCGGCAACCACGGTGGCGCCGAGGTGTCCCAGGGCACGTAGCGGGATCAGCAGCCGATGGTCCTGGGCGACGTCGGCAGGCAGCTCGTGGTAGTAGCCCAGCGACAGTGACACGACGTCCACCAGCTTGTCCGCGGTGTGCTTGAGGATGGCGATCTTCTGACGCAGGACCAGGCGGTTGAGGGTCTTGAGAAAGTCGAACTCGGGCACCGCCCCGTCGCCGTGCATCACCCTCGCCACCAGGATGTTCGCGTCCGGGCAGGTCTGCCGGATCAGGCCGCAGATGAAGGTGCCGTGCCCGGCGTCGGGATCGAGCACCCCTTCGAGCGGGTCATCCATGGTGCCGTCCGCCTCCGGACTCGGCCCGTCCGCGGCGTCGGACATGCCGATGACCAGGCCACCGACCTTCGGTTCGCGGTCAACTATCTGCGGTGGCAACCAGCGATGTTCGCCCGCACCGGTGTCCAGTACCGCGACAACCGGTCGGCGGCCCTCGAAGTCCTCGTCCAGGCAGCGGTCGGGGTCCGGGCAGATCCAGGACACCGGCGCTCGGCCGCCGCGGCCCGGTGCGCCGTATTCGAAACTGGGCGAGGCGCCACCCGGGTAACCCGTACCGCCCATGAAACCCGTGCCACCCATGAAACCGGTGCCACCCGTGAAACCGGTACCGCCCATGAAGCCGGTGCCGCCGACCTCGGCGTTGGCGGTGAACAGGTGATCCAGGGTGACCAGGTCCCCGAGGTGCCGCAGCGCGGCGTCGCGAGCCACCCGGGCCCGAAAGTTCTGCAGCACCCGCCACGCATCCGGCGGCGGGGTCGGCTTGCTCTGGTCGAGAACCACCAGCTCCAGCCGGGTGGTCAGCAGCCGCTGCGCCAGGTCGGTGGCCGATTCGGCAGCGGCCGCTGCGAACTCCAGGCGCCCGGCGTCCTGCGGTGTTCCATCCGAAGCCGCCGGGTCCGGCTCGGCGGCGGGCTCCTGGGCGGTCCGGCCCGCGGCCACCTCGGCATCTGCCTCCTGTGCGACCCGCAGCAGCTCGGTATCGGTGGTCTCGTCGCCGAGGGTGAGGTTGGACTCCTCCGCTGCCGCCCGTAGCTCGACCCG
>JBBQFE010000458.1:0-3157 GCA_038321605.1 Mycobacteriales bacterium
CGCCCGCGCCGAACTCGACGGTGAGCTGGCAGGTGGTTACTACGTCACCCCCACCATCTTCGAGGGCGACAACTCGATGCGGATCTTCCAGGAGGAGATCTTCGGCCCGGTGTTGTCGCTGACCCGCTTCGACGACGAGACCGACGCCCTGAAGATCGCCAACGACACCCTGTACGGTCTCGGCGCCGGTGTCTGGAGCCGTGACGGCTCGCAGGCCTACCGGGCAGGACGCGAGATCCAGGCCGGTCGGGTGTGGACGAACACGTACCACCAGTACCCGGCGCATGCTGCCTTCGGCGGATACAAGCAGTCCGGCGTCGGACGCGAGAACCACAAGATGATGCTCGATCACTACCAGCAGACCAAGAACCTGCTGGTCAGCTACGCCCCCAAGGCGATGGGTTTCTTCTGACCCCGGAACGCCTCCATGCTGCCCGGCGAGTCGCCACCCGCACTCGCCGGGCAGCACCACCAACACCTGTGAGGAGCACCATGACCGACGGCGAGCACACCGACGGAATCGGCCTGACGCTCGTCGATCGGACCCCGGCGGCCGCCGACCTGCTGGCGAAGCTCACCGAGCGACACGGCCCGCTGATGTTCCACCAGTCGGGCGGCTGCTGCGACGGCTCGTCGCCGATGTGTTTTCCGGACGGGGAGTTCCTCACCGGCGACTCCGACATCCAGCTGGGTGACCTGGCTGTTCCCGGCCTGCAGCGCCGGGTGCCGTTCTGGATGTCGGTCTCCCAGTACGAGTACTGGAAGCACACTCACCTGACGGTCGACGTGGTGCCGGGCCGGGGCAGCGGCTTCTCGGTGGAGTCCCCCGAGGGCGTCCGATTCATGATCAGGTCCCGGCTGCTGACCGAGGACGAGCTGCGGCACTTTCAGCTGATGCCGTAGGGCCGATCGCGCCAGGCACCTGAAAAGTCGACCCCGACCGGTGTGTGTTCACCCTTCGGGGTCTAACGGGGCACGCTTGCGCGACGTCCCCCGCTGCGTCGACCATAGCCACTCACTCGGCCCTGAGGGAAGGCGGCTGGCTCGGCGAGGCCGCGGGCTCGACGGGCTCGAGGTTGGCCAGATCACCGGTGAACAGGATGTCGTCGGCCACGTCGCGCAGCTTGCGGTGTCTGGTCTGGCTGGCCGAGCGCAGCATCGCGAAGGCCTGCTCGTGAGTGACCCGGCGCTGATTCATGATGATGCCGATGGCCATCCCGATGTGCCGGTTGCTGGCCAGCGCCGACTCCAGGTTGGCCGCCTTGTTCTCCGCCTGGGCAAGGGCAAACTCGCGAAGGCTGGCCAGTTCGTGGTGGGTCCGGAGGCGGGCGAGCAGCTCGGACGGATCGAACGGCTTGACGATGAAGTCGTCGGCTCCCGCGGCGAGCCCCTCCGCTGCCGAACCGGACCCGGAGCGCGCGGTGATGAGAATCGCCGGGACCCGGGCCAGCCTGGCGTCGGCGCGCATCAGCTTGACCAGGTCGGTTCCCGAGCGACCGGGCAGCATGATGTCGCAGAGCACGATGTCGGGGATCCGGGGTGAGTCGAGTGCCTCTTCGGCGGTGCCGTACGCGTCGACCTGCCAGCCGTCGGAGCCGAGCAGGCGGACCAGGTACGCGCGCATATCGGCGTTGTCCTCCACCAACAGCACGCTGCGCTGCTGGGTGCCGGAGGTGACGGCATCGGCCAGCACCGTCGGCGTGGGAGTGACCCCATCGGACTCGGCACGAGCCGGCACCCAGCCCTGGACCTCCTCCACCACGCGCCGTGCCAATTCGCGCCGCAGCTCGTCCCCGGAGCCCGGAGCGGCGGCAGCGGCAGCGCTCACCGCGAGCGTCACCGTGAAGGTGCTGCCGCGTCCCAAGGTGCTCTGCACCCGCACGGTCCCGCCTTGGGCCGCGGCCAGGTCGCGCACCAGCGAAAGGCCGATACCGGCTCCCTCCCGGCTGCGGGCCGACGGAGTCGAGATGCGATAGAACCTGTCGAAGATCGCGCTGAGGTGCTCCGGCGCGATGCCGAGACCGGTGTCGGCCACGCTCAGCACAGCGGTGTCCCCGGCCCGGGTCAACGTAACGGCGATGCCGCCCTCGGTGGTGTACTTGACCGCGTTCGACAGCAGATTCAGCAGAATCTTGGTGTACATCTCCTGATCGACGGAGACCTGCCGATCGAGACCAGCGGTATCCACCGTCAGGGTCAGTCCGGCCACCTCGACCACCGACCGGAACATGCTGGTGACATCGCGGGTCAGCTCGGCGAGGTCGGTGGGTTCCAGCTGCGCCTGCAGCTGGTCGGCGCCCGCCCGCACGAAGTCGAGCAGCGTGTCCACCAGCCGGGTCAGCCGCCTGGCGCCCCGCTCGGCAAGTTCCAGTTCCTCGCGGACCACCGGGCTCAGCTCTTCCTGCTCGTCGTCGAGCACCGTCGCCAGCGGTGCCGCGATCAGCGCCAGCGGAGTCCGGAACTCGTGGCTGATGTTCTGCAGGAAGGAGGTCTTCGCCTCATCCAGCTCGGCGAGCGCCGCGGCCCGTTCAGCCTGAAGGTGATAGGACATTCCATCAGACAGGGCGGTGCTGAACTGCTTGCCGGCCAGGTCGAGAAAGCCGAGGTAGTCTGCCGCCGGCGCGCGGTAGGGAGTCAGCCCGATCAGGATGAGTCCCCGCACCGCCAGACCTGCGCGCAGCGGGAACACCCGAAAGGTGGTGACCGGCGCGTCGCCGATCGGACCCGGCAAGAGTGTGACGCCTGCCAGAAAGGCCGGTTCGCTGACCAGGCCGGGCACACCCGAGGCGAGCGCCTCACTGACTGCCGGCTCGTCCTCGGCCAGCCGCGCAGGCAACGCCGACGACGAGGTGTCCAGCCCGTAGTGGTCGATCAGCGCCAACCCGTCCTCGTTCTGACGCAGGTAGACCGCGGCGAACGGGGCGCTCGCGCGCACCGAGCTGAGGACGGTCAATGCCTTGCGGCAGAGTTCCTCGGCGGTTCCGGACTCCGCGATCGACAGCGACCCCAGCTCGCTGACCACGCGGGAACGTCGCGCGGCCAGCACCTGCCCGGTCACCTCCGTGGTGGCCACGAAGACACCGAGCACGGGTCCCGCCGGGCCGAAGATCGGACTGTAGGAGAACGTCCAGTACGTCTCTTCCAGATACCCGGCTCG
>JBBQFE010000459.1:0-3142 GCA_038321605.1 Mycobacteriales bacterium
GGCGGATTGATGATCGCCGCGAATTCCTCGACCCCGTACATCCCGAGGTTCGTGACGGTGATGCTGCCGCCCTCGAGATCACGCTGCCGCAGCTGGCCGGACTGGGCCCGTGCCACGAAGTCACGGACCGCGCCGGCAATGTCGGTCACCGTTCTGGCCTGCACCTCACGAAGTACCGGTGTCACCAGGCCGCTGCCCGTCGACACGGCAACAGCAACATCCACCGAGCTGAACTGGCGAATCGCGTCATCCGACCAGGTCACATTCAGCGCAGGCACCAGCATGTGCGCCCGCGCCACGGCGGCGATCACCAGGTCGTTGACGGAGATGCGGACAGCCGCGCCGTCGTTCACGTCACCGCGCAGGGCCAGTAACGCGTCCACCCTGGCGGTGCCGCGGAGGTAGAAGTGCGGCGTCGTCTGCTTGCTGGCAGTCAGGCGAGCGGCGATCAACCGACGTTGCCGCGAGTGCGGCACGTCGACGAAGGGAGCCACTTCGCCGGTGGGAGCGGTAGGGCCGGCGGGAGCAGCAGCGCCAGCGGGAGCAGCACCGCCAGCCTCGCTGTCTGCCAGGGTATGCCGCCCAGCCGGCGCCTGTGTCATTTGCTGGCCGCTGAGTCGAGCACCGCCCGCCTCGTCGGCCCGGCGTTGACGAATCGCGTCCTCGACGTCGCGGCGGACGATCCGCTGATGTGGGCCGGTGCCTATCAGGGTCGACACCGGTACGTCGGCCTCCCTGGCCAGACGTCGGGCTAGCGGGCTGGAGAACAACCGGCCGTACGCATTACCGCCGGTCACGTCAGCGCCGGTCACCTCAGCGCCGTTCACCGTAGTTGCGCTGGTCGTCTCACCAGCGGTGACCGGAACCGTCGGCATCGGGTCCGCCTCGGGAACCTCCAGCGCCAGCAGCCCCTTCGCGTCCGGGGTGTGCCCGAGCGCCACGAGCGCCGCATCCAGGTCGGGCACCTGTTCGCCGGCGTGCGCGATGAGCGCGATGGGCTCTCCGACGGCTACCTCGGTCCCTTCCGCCACCAGGGTCCGCAGGATCACCCCGTCGGCTTCGGCCTCGACGTCCACCACGGCCTTCGCCGTCTCCACGGTGGCGATGGTGTCCCGCCGGGAGAACGGACGGTTCTCGGCAATCGGCCAGCTCAGCAATACCGCCTCGGTGGTGTTCGCGGCCACCTCCGGCATCCGTAGGAGCTCAGGCATCTCAGAGCGTCCCGAACTCGGTCAACGCGGCCGCGACCTCGGCGTCCTGCGCAATGGCTGCGCGCTCCAACACCTTACTGATACTGGGCGAAGCCTCACCACCGGTCACCCGCTGCACCGGCGCGTCGAGCCAGTCGAAGTAGCGCCGCTGGATCTCATCTGCCAACCAGCCACCGTAGGACGTACCCAGCGCGCCCTGCTCGGCGATGAGCACATTGTTGGTCTTCTGGATGCTGTCGCCGATGGTCTGCCAGTCGATGCTCGCGCGGTCCAGCCAGCGCAGGTCGATGACCTCGGCGTCGACGGTGCCCAGAGTTTCCACCGCGCGCAGCACGTACTGCGTCATCGCCAGGTAGCTGATCACGGTGATCGCCGATCCGGTGCGTCGTACTGCTGCCCTGCCTACCGGAATGCAGTAGTCGAAGTCCTCGACCGGACCTTCGCCGCTGGAGTTGTAGAGGTCCACATGCTCCAGCACCACCACCGGATCCTCGCAGAGCAGCGCGCTGTTCATCAGTCCGACGTAGTCGAACGGGGTGGACGGCGCGACGATCCGCCAGCCCGGCGAGGTCGCGAAGATGCCCGCCGGATCCATCGAGTGCTGCGAGCCGTAGCCGGTGCCCATCGCCACCTTGCTTCGCAGCACGAAGGGGACGTTCCCGGTGCCGCCGTACATGTGCCGGGCCTTACCGATCTGGTTGAACAGCTGGTCCGCGGCGACCCACATGAAGTCGGCGTACATCAGCTCGACGACCGGCCTGAAGCGTCCATCGAGCGCGACACCACCGCCCAACCCGGTAAAGGCATTCTCACTGATCGGGGTGCCGAGCACCCGGTCGGGATAGGCATCCTTCAGCCCGCGGGTCGCACCATTGGTACCCCCGTTGAGGCGGTGGACGTCCTCGCCCATCACGACCACTCGCGAGTCGGTCGCCATTCGCCGGTTCATCACCGCGGCCACCGCGTCGATTAACTTGACCTCGGCCACGTCACCGGTGAACGTGGCGCGGTCCGCCAGGTAGGCGCCGTCGAATTCGCTCAGGTCACCACGAACGCCGACGTCAGCGAAGGCGGGATCGGGCCATTCAGTCTCGATGATGCGACGCTGACCGGGTTTGCCGTCGGGCACCGGTTCGAGCAGCACGTCGCCGATCTCGGCCATCAGCTGTTTCGCCCGGTCGGTGGCCGCATCGATGTCCGAGGTGGAAAGGATCTCGCGACGGACCAGGTGTGTTGCAAGCTGGTCGATCGGATCCCGAGACCGCCAGGTCGCCTCTTCTTCCTTCGAGCGGTAGCGGAACGCGCTGCCGGCGAAGCCACCGTTCTGGTGGAAGTAGCGGTACACGTCAGCCTCGATGACCGTGGGTCCGAGGCCGGCGCGCATGTGTTCGGTCGCCTCCTGCATCGCCAGATAGACCGCCAGCGGGTTCATGCCGTCCACCGACCAGCTTGCGATGCCGAACCCGGGACCGCGCGCGGACAGTCGCGGTTCGCCGGTTGCCTCTTCGACGCTGGTGGACACCGCGTACCGGTTGTTCTCGATGAAGAAGCAGATCGGCAACTTCCAGGCTGCGGCCAGGTTGAAGGTCTCCAGGGTGGAGCCGATATTGATCGCGCCGTCACCGAAATAGGTCACGCTCACGGCGTCGGTGCCGGCCTGCCGGTGCGCCCAGGCGGATCCGGCGGCCAGTGGGACGCCACCGCCCACGATCGCGTTCGTCCCTATCGCACCGGCCTGTTTCCACTGCAGATGCATCGACCCACCGCGCCCGTGGCTGAATCCGCGATCGAGGCCACAGATCTCCGCCAAGCTGGTCAGCAGCACCGCGCGTACGTCGTCCGGGTACGGCTGCACGGGGTCTATCCCCTTGGGCGCCACGTGATGCAGCACCTTCGCCAGGAACTGGTGGTGTCCGCGGTGCGAACCGTTG
>JBBQFE010000460.1:0-3140 GCA_038321605.1 Mycobacteriales bacterium
CGGCGCCGAGCTGAAGACGAAGTTCGAGGTGGACAGCACCGACATCTTCGCCGACGTGATGCCCGAGGACCTGATGAAGTTCGGCCTCATCCCTGAATTCATCGGACGGGTGCCGGTCATCACCTCGGTACGGCCGCTGGACCGCGAGGCTCTGGTGCAGATCCTGACGGAGCCCAAGAACGCGCTGGTCAAGCAGTACGCACGGCTTTTCGAGCTCGACGGCGTCGAACTCGAGTTCGCAGAGGATGCGCTGGAAGCCATCGCCGACCAGGCCGTCAAGCGCCAGACCGGCGCGCGTGGCCTGCGCGCCATCATGGAAGAAGTGCTGCTCTCGGTCATGTACGAGGTGCCTTCGCGCGAGGACGTGGCGAAGGTTGTCATCACCGCCGAAACGGTGCTCGAACACATGTACCCGACGCTCGTCCCCCGCGCCGAGGTCGAGGCCCCGCGAGAGAAATCCGCCTGATTTAATCGGTTGCCACGCTGCTCGCCATCAGGCAGATTGGGCGTTGGCCGCCGCTGGTGGTCACCGGGAGTAGAGCAGGAGCCCGGAGCAAGGCAAGTACCGAGAGCAAGGCAAGTACCGAGAGCAAGGCAAGTACCGAGAGCAAGGCAAGTACCGAGAGCAAGGCAAGTACCGAGAGCAAGGGAGGCGTCGAAATGTCTAACGCCGTCCGTGGGATGTCAGACGTCCCCCACCCCGTGAGGCCTCCGAGCCACTAGCTGCTCAACTTCGGCTGCCTCGCACTCTCGAGGAGCCACCGAATTGCCCGCACCCGATCTTCCATCCTTCACCACCCCCGAGTACCTCTTCGCCGTGCAACCGGGTGCCGACCAGCGATGGTCCACCTGGTCCGCCGTCGTCAAGGGCGCGCATGGACCGGCGCCACGTCCGGCCTGGGTGATCACCTCCGACGCCGCGATCGACACCGAGTTGGGCGTACTGAAGTCCGGCAAGGAAGCTGACGTCTTCCTGCTCGAACGCGCAGTCCCCGGTGGCGAGTCATCGGTACTGGCCGCCAAGCGGTATCGGGACCGCGACCACCGTGCGTTCCACCGAGATGCCGGTTATCTGGAGGGCCGCAGCGTCCGCCGCAGCAGGGACCAGCGCGCGATGGCCAACCGGTCGACCTACGGCAAGCAGGTGCTGGCAGGTCAGTGGGCGGCAGCTGAGTTCGCCTCGCTGTCGGACCTGTGGCAGTGCGGCGTTCCGGTGCCGTACCCGGTCCAGATCGACGGCACCGAGATCCTGATGGAGTTCATCGGGGCCGACCGACTGGCCGCACCCAGGTTGGCCCAGATCCGCGCCGACCGCAGCCAGTTGGCCGACTACCTGGACCAGATCGTGGACGCCATGCAGACGATGGCCGCTGCGGGCCTGGCTCACGGCGACCTTTCTGCCTACAACCTGCTCGTACACGATGACCGGGTGGTGCTGATCGATCTGCCTCAGGTCGTCGACATCGTCGCCAACCCGAACGGAATGACCTTTCTGGAACGGGACTGCCGCAACATCTGCGCCTGGTTCGCCGGTCACGGTGTGGGCAGGGACGCCGACGAGTTGTTCGGCCTGCTGGCCGCGGAGGCGTTCGGCTCGTTGTGACCGTTTGACGTGGCGCCCGACAATCGGCGTTGGGGTCATCCGTAGAATTCAGGGGTGACCCCGAACGAGAATGCCGCCGGAACGACTCCCAAGACCGAACTGGCCACCGGCTACGTACCGGCCGAAGTCGAGGGTCCGCTTTATCAGCGCTGGCTGGACGCCGGCTACTTCACCGCCGATGCAGCTTCGGACAAGCCGGCGTTCACCATCGTCATCCCGCCGCCCAACGTGACCGGCAGCCTGCACATCGGCCATGCGTTCGAGCACACCCTGATCGATGCGCTGGTGCGCCGCGCACGGATGCGAGGCTATGAAACGCTGTGGCTGCCGGGGATGGATCACGCGAGTATCGCGGTGCATGCGCTGGTCGAGCGAGCTCTCGCCGCCGAGGGCACCAATCGGCGCGAGCTGGGCAGGCAGGCATTCGTCGAGCGGGTCTGGGAGTGGAAGGCCGAGCAGGGCGGCGCGATTCTGGGGCAGATGAGGCGGCTCGGTGACAGTGTCGACTGGAGTCGCGAGCGTTTCACCATGGACGAGGGCCTTTCCCGAGCCGTCCAGACGATGTTCAAGAAGCTGTACGAAGACTGGCTGATCTATCGCGCAGAGAGGCTGGTGAACTGGTCACCCGAGCTGCGATCAGTGCTCTCCGACGCGGAGGTCATCCACGAAGAGGTCGAGGGCGAGCTGGTCTCGATGCGGTACGGGTCCTTGGACGACCGCGAGCCGCACATCGTGGTCGCCACCACCCGCGTCGAGACGATGCTGGGTGACACCGCGATCGCGGTCCACCCCGACGACGAGCGCTACACCGCCCTGATCGGCACCGAACTGGAACTACCGCTCACGGGCCGGATGATCCCGATCATTGCCGATGCCCACGTGGATCCCAGCTTCGGCACCGGCGCGGTGAAGGTGACCCCCGCCCATGACCCCAATGACTTCGAGATCGGGCTGCGGCACGGGCTTGCGATGATCACGATGATGGACGAGCAGGGCAGGGTGGCGGGCACCGGTACCGAGTTCGACGGACTCGATCGGTTCGTTGCCAGGGTTGCCGTCCGCGAACGGCTGGCCCAACAGGGTCGGATCGTCGCCGAACGACGTCCGTACCTGCATTCGGTGGGGCATTCCGAGCGGAGCAAGGAGCCGATCGAGCCGCGGCTGAGCCTGCAGTGGTTCGTCAAGGTCGCACCACTGGCCGAGGCCGCCGGCGATGCCGTTCGCGATGGCGAGGTGGCTATCAGCCCGCCGGAAATGGCTCCGCGCTACTTCGCCTGGACGGACAACCTGCACGACTGGTGCATCAGCCGGCAGCTCTGGTGGGGCCACCGTATTCCGGTCTGGTACTCACCCACCGGTGAGATGGTCTGCGTCGGACCCGGCGAACAGCCACCGAGCGAGGCCGACGGCTGGCGACAGGACGAGGACGTTCTCGATACCTGGTTCTCAGCCGGACTGTGGCCGTTCTCCACCCTGGGCTGGCCGGAGAAGACTGCCGACCTGGCCAAGTTCTACCCGACCTCGGTCCTCGTCACCG
>JBBQFE010000461.1:0-3128 GCA_038321605.1 Mycobacteriales bacterium
CTGGATCATGACGTTGCGGGTGTTGTCGTCCGGCACGACCTGCCAGGTCACCGAGTCCAGGTACGGCATCCCCGCGCGCCAGTAGTTGGTGTTCTTCTTCAGGGTCAGCTTGCTCCCCTTGTCCCAGGTGTCCCACTTGAAAGGACCCGTGCCGACCGGCGAGGTGTAGAAGGTCTTCTTGTCACGGCCGCCGTACTTGTTCGGCACGATGCCGTTGCTCGGGCAGGCCAGGTCGGCCAGCAACGGCGCCCAGGGGTACTTGGTCTTGATCACGACGGTCTTCGGGTCCGGCGTGGTGACGGTCTGGATGGCGGAGTTGATGAACTCCCAGCCGCCCTTGGTGGAGCTGGCCTCGTCGAGGGAGAACTTGACGTCGGCCGAGGTCATCGGTGTGCCATCGCTGAACTTGACCCCGTCGCGCAGGGTGAACGTCCAGGTCAACTTATCCGCCGACTGGGTCCAACTCGTGGCCAGCCAGGGCTCGACCTTGGTGCCGTCCGCACTGCCGATGGTGAGGCCCTCCCAGATCTGGACGTAGACCCAGATCGAGGCGTTGCTGAACACCATGGTCTTGTCGAAGTCGACCGAATCCTGTGCGCGGGCGATGATGACGCTGCCGCCACTCTTCGGTGCCGCCGACGCACTGCCGCTCGTCTGGCCGGTCGGCGTCGAGGACGTTCCGCTGTTGTTGGTACCGCAGGCCGCCAGCAGCGCGGCGAGACCCGCACCGCCGACCCCGAAGGCACCGAGGCGCAACATCGCGCGCCGGTCGATCTCGTAGGCGGCCATTGCAGCCAGCCGGTCAGCCGAGCGGTCGTGATCTGAGTTCATGCAGCTCTCCTTGTAGGTCCTACCGACAACCGACGCGCCATCGCGTGCACTGTATACAATCTGCTAAGCAGCGCCGTAAGTATAGGGACGCCCACGTTACAAAGAGGTTTCTCTTTGGAATCTATGCAGATTCCATGGTCGGGCTTGACATGGTAGACCTTGTAGCACGTGCATCGCGTGACGCTGTAAGCGCTCACGGACCCGCTCAGCTCCTGTCGGTACGAGTCACAGAGGTGCGACATCAGATTCTCCATCATCGGCGCGGGTGCCATCGGCGGCACCGTGGGCGCACACCTGATCAGGTCCGGGCATGACGTCCTGCTCTGCGATGCCGACCCCGCGCACGTCGCGGCCATCAACGCCAACGGGCTCAGAATCGTTGGCCCTGTCGAGGAATTCTCGGTCACGGCGGCGTGCGTGAGCCCGGACGAACTTCCTGAGCAGCTCAGCGGGACGGTGTTGGTGGCGGTGAAGACCCAGCACACCGCAGCCGCTGCAGAACTGCTCCGTGACCGGCTGACCGCGGACGCGGTGGTGGTCTCGCTACAGAACGGGCTGACCGCAGACCTCCTGACCGCAGCAGTCGGCCCCGGTCGGGTGCTGGCCTGCTTCGTGAATTTCGGCGCGGACTTCATGGAGCCCGGCATCATCATGCAGGGAAATGTGGGCACCTTCAAGATCGGCGAACTCGACGGCGCGATGACCCATCGCCTGCTCGCGATCGCCGCCGCCCTGCCCTACGCCGAACCGACCGACAGCATCCTCGGGTATCTGTGGGGTAAAGAAGCCTACGGCTCGATGCTCTTCGCGGGCGCAGTGTCGGATCTGTCCATTGCCGATCACCTGGAACTGCCGCAGTACCGACCTCTGATGCTGGCGGTCGCGCGCGAAGTGCTGGCGCAGGCCCCGGTGACACCGCTGGGTTTCGACGGTTTCGACCCGGCGGACCTCGACCTGTCGATCGACAGATTGGTAGCGTTCAACCGCGGCAGCGCCAAGTCGCACAGTGGGATCTACCGTGATCTCATGGTGCGCCGGCGTACCACCGAGGTCGCCGAGCAGATCGAGATCCTGAGCGGTCCCCTCACCCACTACGTCGGTGCTCTCATCCATGCCATCGAGCGCGGCGAACGCACCTGCGAGGTGGCCAACCTCGACCTGCTTGCCGCCTACGAGCGACTGGAGCGGCTGGGTCGACCGCTGAACGCAGTCCAACAAGCCCTCGCTGCGCCTGCCAGGGCAGCCAGCGGCCCACTGCACGGCATGGCCGTTGCGGTGAAGGACATGATCGATGTCGCGGGCAGCCCTCGGGGCAACGGCAACCCCACCGACCAGGCCGGGCCGCCAGCGGCGACGGACGCGCCCGTGATCACCGCGCTGCGTGCTGCCGGTGCAGACGTGTTCGCCCTCAGCACGCTGCTCGAGTTCGCAGCGGGCGCCCCGCACCCGGACCTTGGCGAGGCGCGCAACCCGATTCGTCCCGATCGCACCGCCGGCGGCTCCAGCGGGGGCTCGGCGGCCCTGGTCGGCGCGGGGGTCTGTCCTGCCGCCCTGGGAACCGACACCGGCGGCTCGATCCGCATTCCCGCCGCCTACTGCGGCGTGGTGGGCATCAAGCCCAGCCACGGGCTGGTCTCCGAGGTCGGGGTCACGGCGCTGTCACCGTCCTACGACCACGTGGGCGTGATCGCTGACTCGGTGGCCACCACCGCGGCGGTGCTCGGCGTCATCGCCGACCGCAGCTACGACCTGACCCCCGACCCGCAGCCGGTGCGGGCTGGCGTCCTCACCGCGCAGCTGGACGACCCCCGGCTGAACTCCGAGCTCGCCGAGCTCAGCCGCGCGGCGCTGGCCCGTCTTGCCGCCGCCGGGGTGCAGTTCGTCGACCGGGACTCCGCCGTGCTCGCCGAACTCGACCAGTGCCTGGTCGATCCGCTGCTGGTCGAGGCGTGGCAACTGTACGGCGACAGAGTCACCGCGCACCCGGAGACCTATGGCCCGCCCACCCTGCGGCTGTTCAGGTCCGCGGCGGAAGTGCCCGCGGAGCGAAGGACTGCAGCTCTGGCCAGGCGCGCGTCGCTGCTCCCTGCGGCCGCCGCGCTGCTCGACGGTGTGGACGTGCTGATCGGGCCAGCGGTGCCGTACCCGGCACCGGTCGACACCCCGCCCATCGACACCCCGGACGGTGAGATCGAGGGCATCTTCACCGGTGCCTACAACGTGACCGGCCAGCCCGCGCTCGTGCTGCCTATCGGGCGCACCGCAGACGGCCTACCGGTCGCCCTGCAACTCGCGGC
>JBBQFE010000462.1:0-3125 GCA_038321605.1 Mycobacteriales bacterium
GCGACGTCCCAGGTCCACGTCCTCGATCACGCCGGTCTGCAGGTCACCCGATGACACTGGTCGCCCGGGTTGCCGAGCTGACTGAGCTCGCCCGCCCGCGACGCCTCGGCGAGGTGTCCAAGGTCGTTGGTCTGTCGGTCACGGTGACCGGCGTGACGAGCCGCATCGGTGACCTCATCGCGCTCGGCGCAGAAAACCCCACGCTTGCCGAGGTGGTGGCAGTCGACGGTTCGAGCTGCGTGTGCCTGCCGCTGGGCGAGATGGCCGGCATCGGAACGGGTCTGCAGGCGCAGGGCACCGGCAGTCCGCTGCACATCTCCGTAGGCGAGGCATTGCGCGGCCGGGTACTGAACGGTCTGGGCGAGCCGCTGGACGGATCACCGCTACCGGACGGAATGACCCGGGTGACGGTGGATCAGGCGCCGCCGGCGGCCCTGCAACGCCAACGGGTCGAGCGCCCGCTCTCGGTAGGCGTGCGCGCGATCGACTCCCTGATCAGTGTCGGCAGAGGGCAACGAATGGGCATCTTCGCCGGCTCCGGCGTGGGAAAGTCCAGCCTGATGTCGATGATCACCCGCGGCACCGACGCGCAGATCACGGTGGTGGCACTCATCGGCGAGCGCGGCCGTGAGGTCAACGAGTTCCTCGAGGACGATCTCGGTCCCGAAGGCCTGGCCAACGCCGTCGTCGTCGTCGCCACCTCGGACCAGCCGCCCATGGTGCGGCTGCGCGCCGCCTTCGTGGCGACCAGGATCGCCGAATACTTCCGTGACGCCGGCCAGGACGTGCTGCTGCTGATGGATTCGATCACCCGTCTGGCCACCGCCCAGCGCGAGATCGGGCTGTCGGCCGGTGAGCCACCCGCCTCGCGCGGGTATCCACCGTCCGTCTTCGCCATGATGCCCCGCCTGCTCGAGCGCGCCGGCAGCGGCGAGCGCGGCACCATCACCGGTCTGTACACCGTGCTGGTCGAGGGCGGTGACCACGACGAGCCGGTCGCCGACACCGCGCGCTCCATCCTGGACGGTCACATCGTGCTGGATCGCAAGCTCGCAACCGCCGGGCACTTTCCGAGCATCGAGATCCTCGAATCCGTCTCACGTGTGACGAACGCGGTGACCACGCCCGAGCAGCAACGGCTGGCGCGCGAGGCCCGACAGCTGCTCGCGGCGCGCCGCGACGTCAAGGAACTGGTCGAGATCGGCGCCTACGTCGGCGGCACGAACCCCCGCGCGGACCGGGCGCTTGCGCTCTGGCCGGCGCTCGAGGGGTTCCTGCAGCAGTCGATGACGGACCAGTCGACCGCTGACGGTGCCTGGACAGATCTCGCCGCCGCACTGGCCGCCGTACCGGCAGGTGTCTGATGTCGGCACGCGACTGGTTACCGACCATGATCAAGGCACGCAAGGCGGCCGAGAACGCCGCCGCGATCGCAGTGGCCCAAGCACGCCGTGAACTGGAGCAGGCTGCGGACAATGCCCAGCAGCGCCGCGCACGGTTGGATTCGCTCACCCCGCCAGCCAGCTGCGGCATCGGTGCGTTCATGGCCGCGGCGACAATCGGCGATGCCGCCGCGGCAAGTCACGCCGCCGCGGTGCACCGGGTCGACTTCGCCACCACCCGGCTGCAGTCGAGCGTCGGTGAGCTGACCCTCGCGGCGCAGCGCCACGAGTCCGTCCAGAAGTTCGGTGAAAGACTGGATGCCGAGGCGGCCACCGCTCGGCTCGCCCACGCGCAGCGCGAGCTCGACGACATCACGGTCAGCCGGTTCCGGCACCCGGACGTAGAGGTCCGATCATGACCAGCCCGGTGGACGGCATCCAGGCGGTGCTTGCCCGGATATCGCAGATCCAGGCTCAGTGGGCACAGCTTTCGCCTTCCACTGCCCGCGCTGCGACGGCCACCAACAGCGCCACCTCGGCGGCCAGCACGTCCGCTGCAGACTTCGCCGCGACACTCAGCAGCGTCGGTGGCACCTCGGCGACCTCGGCGACGGGCACGACCCCCAGCGGCGATGCCGTGGTCGCGTCGGCCAAGAAGTACCTCGGGGTGCCTTACGTCTTCGGCGGTACCACCTCAGCCGGTATCGACTGCTCAGGCCTCGTCCAGCGGGCCTACGGGGATCTGGGGATCTCGCTCCCCCGGCTCAGCTGGGACCAGGCCAAGACCGGCACGGCAGTGCCCGACCTCGCGCACGCCCAGCCCGGCGACATCCTCGGCTTCGGCACCCCGGCGCACCACGTCGCCATCTATCTCGGCAACGACATGATGATCGCGGCGCCGCAGCCGGGCGAGAACGTCAAGATCCAGAGCGTGTACGAGACGCCCGCCAGCATCCGACGCATCGTCGGTACCGACAGCGCAACCGGGATGGACCCCTTCGCCAATGGCGTGACCGGTGCCGCAGCGACTACGGGTGGTGGCAGCACGGCCAGCGCGAGTCTGTCGAGCTACGCGGCCAGTTTCAGCCAGAACGAGATGGCCTACAAGCTGCCCACGGGGCTGTTGGCCGCGGTTGCCCAGACCGAATCCGGCGGAAATGCCTCAGCGGTCAGCCCGGCCGGGGCGCGCGGACTGATGCAACTGATGCCCAGCACGGCCAGTGGTCTCGGAGTCGATCCGTTCAATCCGACCCAGTCCATCCGCGGTGCCGCCGAGCTGCTGAGCAACTACCTGCAGCGCTACGGATCGGTCCCGCTCGCACTCGCCGCGTACAACGCCGGTCCGGGTGCGGTGGACCAGTACGGCGGAGTTCCGCCCTACACCGAAACGCAAAACTACGTTCGCAAGATCACCGCACTGATGGGACAGTCATGACGGCCAGCCTGTCGATCGGCCCAGGTCCCGCTGCTGGTGGCGCGGCGACCCAGCCGGTCGGAGCAAGTTCGCCGGCCGTCCGCGACGACCACGGCAATCCCAGCGGTGAGGATTCGGGCAAGCTCGCGCGTGACCAGTCCGGGATGACCTTCGCCATGCTGCTGGCCGGGGTTGCTGCCGTCCAGGCGGTGCCGCCGGTCCCGGTCCTCGAAACTCCCACCGTCGCCGGTACCTCGGCGGGGCAGTCGGCCGATCCGACGAATCTTGACGGTCCACAGGCCACAGCCACCGCAATGGGGTTGAACACT
>JBBQFE010000463.1:0-3125 GCA_038321605.1 Mycobacteriales bacterium
CCTGACCGGCCTGGCGAACCGCGCGCTGCTGCACGACCGGGTGGAACACGCGCTGGAGGCATCGAGCCGGCGTAGTGGCAGCGTCGCGGTGTTCTTCTGCGACCTGGACGGCTTCAAGGGGGTAAACGACAGCCTCGGCCACCACGTGGGAGACCAGCTGCTGATCCTCGCCAGTCAACGGCTCACCTCGATCGTGCGCAGCAGCGACACCGTGGCACGCCTCGGCGGAGACGAGTTCGCGGTGCTGCTGGACAACGTCGCCGACATCGAGGCGGTCACCTCGCTCGCCGCCCGCATCGTCAGCGTGCTGCACGAGCCGGTGGTGATCGACGGCCAGCACATCCACCTGTCGGTCAGTGTCGGGGTTGCGTTCGCCCTTTCAGGTACAACCACCGAGACCCTGCTCAGCGAGGCCGACGCCGCGATGTACGACGCGAAGGCCGGCGGCAAGGACCGGTTCTCGGTGTTCGAGACGGTGATGCGTTCCCGCATCATCGATCGGATGACGATGACCAGCTCGCTGCAGGGCTCGTTGCAACGGGACGAATTCTTTCTGGAGTACCAGCCTCAGCTGCGGCTCGCCGACGGTGTGCTCGAGGGGTTCGAGGCGTTGGTGCGTTGGCAGCACCCGGCGCTGGGCCTGGTCGGGCCGTACCGGTTCATCCCCGTCGCCGAAGAGACCGGTTTCATCGTCGCGCTGGGACGCTGGGTGCTCGAACATGCCTGTCGGGAAGCCGCTCAGTGGTCCCAGGTCCGGGGCGAGTCGCTCTCGGTGTCGGTGAACGTGTCGGGGCGACAGCTGCAGGACGCCAACCTGCTCGCCGATGTACGTGCCGCGCTGGCGTCCAGTGGGCTACCGCCTGAGCAGCTGATCCTCGAGATCACCGAGAGCGTGCTGGTGCTGAACCCGCAACGCATTGCCGAGGTGCTGCGCCAACTGCGCGAGATGGGCATCAGAATCGCCATCGACGACTTCGGCACCGGGTATTCCTCCCTCAGCTACCTGCGGCAGTTTCCGGTCGACGTCCTCAAGATCGACAAGTCCTTCGTCGACCCACTGGCGATTCCCGGCAGCCAGGGGGCCGCGTTCGTCGAGACCATCCTGCGATTGGCCGCCGACCTGCACCTGGAGGCAACGGCCGAGGGGATCGAGCACGAGAGCCAGCGCGACACCCTGGTCCGGCTCAACTGCCACAGTGCGCAGGGATATCTGATGTCCCGCCCACTCAGCAGCGCCGCGGCCCTGGCCTACATCGACGCGGCCGGCAGCTAGGAACGTTGTCCGACGTGCGGAACCACAGGCAGCACTGCCTCGGCCGGGACGGACGACAGGCGCCGCTGTGGACGATTCCGGCTGCGTGACCTGCAGATCAGCGCGATCGAGCCCACCACTGCCAACCCCACACCCACCCAGACCGACGAACCGGCGGCGGACCACAGGGCGTGCCAGCCGTCGTGAACCAGGGGCTGCACGCGCTCGGACGGGCGGCTGGGTGCGGTCGCGGACAAGATGCTCACGCCCTTCTGATCGACGGGCGTCCCCGAGATCAAAGCCGGCGCGGAGATCAGCCGCCGCCGCCCTTGCTGCCCAGGCCGGCCACCAGGTTGATGGTGGTCGCCAGGATCACCGCGCCGAACAGGTACGAGAGCAGCGCATGCCGTAGCGCCGTCCCGCGAATGACGGGAGTCTGCAGATCGGTGTCGGACACCTGGAACGTCATGCCCAGGGTGAACGCGAGATAGGCGAAGTCGCTGTAGCGCGGCGGCGAGGACTGGTTGAAGCTGATGCCACCGTCATGTCCGGAGTAGTAGAGCATCGCGTAGCGCAGGGTGAACACGGTATGCACCAACAACCAGGACAGCGCCACCGTCGCCACCCCGACACCGGCCAGCACGTCCTGCTCAGATCCCTTCGCCGAGCTGGCCTGGATCAGGAAGAACCCCACCGCGGCCAGGCTCACGACCGACGCCGCGAGCAGCACTATGTCGCTCACCGGCCGGGTGGTGTCCTCACGGGTCGCGTGGGAGGCGGTCTGGTCGGCACCCATCGGCCAGATCGTGAACCAGGTCCACACCAGCAAGGTCACCGCCGACAGGTCCCAGCCGGCAGCCAGCGCGTACGTGATGGACCCGAACGCGGCGATCAGCACCGCCACCACCACGCCCGCGAGTGCCGAGATCGCCAGTCGTACCCCGGTACTGATTCCCTTGACGTTTCGAGGCCCTTTGGCCACCTTCGATGCCTTCACGGACACACTCTGACAGGCACTCGATCCGATCGCGCCGCGACACGTCCTAGTTGGGGCTGGTGTGCGATTCGCCGGCCTCTGGTCCTTCGGGATCGGAGGCACGGCGGCCGTTACGCAGGGAGATCAGCGCCAGCCCGCCGAGTGCTACCAGCACGAGGACGCCGCCGACCGCACTGACTGCAAGCATTCGCCGCTCCCCGTTTCGCCGATGACCCAGCCGTTCAACGACTCGTGATGGCGCAAGGTAACGGGTCACTGTGCAGCTACTGTGCGTCATCGTTTGTACAGCGAATTTCTCATGGTTCAAGGAAGATGGCCGATATCTTCCTTAACGGGCAGTGACGTTGGGTAATCGAAGGAGCAGGACACCGTGAGTGAAGAATGGGCTGTGGTCCGATCGGCCATGAAGCGCTGGGACATTGGATCCTCGCCGGTGGTCGGCGGCCGACTGCTGCTGCTGGTTGCCGGACTGGTCGTTGCCTGCTCGGTCGGTGCACTGCGGCCATCGGCGGCTGACTGGCTGGTGATCGGCGCAGTGTCCCTGCTGATGCTGACGGCATTGCTGGCCAGTTTCCTGGTCGCGTGGGAAGCCATGCCCAAGTCCCTGAACTTCGTCTTCCCGCTGTCCGTCATCGTCGGTCTGGGCTCACTGGGTGGATTCAGCACCGCCAACATCGGCTCGTGCTACACGGGGCTGTTCGTCCTCTGCTTCGCCTACGTGGGCGT
Organism: Mycobacteriales bacterium; assembly: GCA_038321605.1. GTDB lineage: Bacteria > Actinomycetota > Actinomycetes > Mycobacteriales > Jatrophihabitantaceae > Jatrophihabitans_A. The sequence goes on from JBBQFE010000463.1 coordinate 2,976, forward strand.
CTACCTGCCGATGCACAGCGCCTATCCGCTGGCCGTCGCAGCTGCACCGGCCTTCGTGGCCTCGGTCGGCGGCTGGGATGCCTACATCCAGATTCGGCTCGGCATCGCGGTAGCCATCTGGATCATCCTCGCCGAGGTGATCGCGCTGCT
>JBBQFE010000464.1:0-3109 GCA_038321605.1 Mycobacteriales bacterium
GGCCCATCAGTCGGTGCTCTGTAGGACGAGCAGTGCCCGCGCGGCCACCATGACCGAACCGCTGGCCTTGACCGACGTCGGCTCCGGCCGCACATCGGCGTCGGTGTCCACCACCACCTTCCAGGCGGGGCTGTACTCCTGGCCAGGCAGCGTGAACTCGATCGGTTCGTCATGGGCGTTGAAGCACAGCACGAAGGAGTCGTCCACCACTCGCTCGCCGCGGGAGTTCAGGCTTGGGATGCCCTGCCCGTTGAGGTAGACCGCGACCGAGCGGCCGAAGCCGGAACCCCAGTCCTCGTCCGACATCTCCGAGCCGTCCGGGGTGAACCAGTTGATGTCCGGCTGACCCTCAGATCCCTTACGGCGAACGGGTAAACCATCGAAGAAGCGCCTACGACGAAATACCGGGTGGGCGGCCCGCAGCGCTGCCACCTCGTGGGTGAAGCTCATCAGGTCGGTGTCGATGGTGCTCCAGTCCACCCAGGTGATCTCGTTGTCCTGGCAGAACCCGTTGTTGTTGCCACCCTGGGTGCGGCCCAGTTCGTCGCCGTGGCAGATCATCGGAACGCCCTGGGAGAGCAGCATGGTCGCGAGGAAGTTGCGCTGCTGACGTGACCGCAGGCTGAGCACCGCCGGGTCCTCGGTCGGTCCCTCGACACCACAGTTCCAGGAACGGTTGTGGCTCTCGCCGTCGTTGCCGTCCTCGCCGTTGGCCTCGTTGTGCTTCTCGTTGTAGGAGACCAGGTCCAGCAGAGTGAATCCATCGTGGGCGGTGACGAAGTTGATGGAGGCCACCGGACGCCGTGCTGAGTGCTCGTACAGATCGGACGAGCCGGTAAGGCGCTCCGCGAACTCGCCGAGTGTGGACGGCTCACCGCGCCAGAAATCCCTTACGGTGTCGCGGTACTTGCCGTTCCACTCGGTCCACTGGGGCGGGAAGTTGCCGACCTGGTAGCCACCGGGACCGACATCCCACGGTTCAGCGATGAGCTTGACCTGGCTGACGGTGGGGTCCTGCTGCACGAGTTCGAAGAAGCTGGACAGCCGGTCCACGTCGTAGAACTCGCGGGCGAGGGTCGCTGCCAGGTCGAACCGGAAACCGTCGACATGCATCTCGGTGACCCAGTACCGCAGCGAGTCCATGATCAGCTGAAGCGAGTGCGGATGGCGCACGTTGAGGCTGTTACCGGTACCGGTGTAGTCCATGTAGTAGCGCTGATCGTCCTCGACCTGGCGGTAGTAGGCGGCGTTGTCGATTCCGCGCATGCTCAGTGTGGGACCGAGGTGGTTGCCCTCAGCCGTGTGGTTGTAGACGACGTCCAGGATCACCTCGATGTCGGCCTCGTGCAGCGCCCGGACCATCGCCTTGAACTCCTGCACCTGGCCGCCGGGGGTGCTGCTGGCGGTGTACTTGTGATCCGGCGCGAAGAACCCGATCGTGTTGTAGCCCCAGTAGTTGGAAAGCCCCTTGTCGATGAGGGTCGAGTCGTTGGCGAAGTGGTGCACCGGCATGAGTTCGATGGCGGTGATGCCCAGGTCGCGCAGATGATCGATCATGACCGGGTGGGCGATCGCCGCGTAGGTGCCGCGGATCTCTGCCGGGATGTCGGGGTGCGTCTGGGTCAGTCCCTTGACATGCGCCTCGTAGATGACGGTGTCGGCGTACTCGCGCTTCGGTGGGCGGTCCACGCCCCAGTCGAAGAACGGATTGATGACCACCGACCGCGGCATGCTGGGCGCGGAGTCGTCGTCGTTGCGACTGTCCGGGTCGCCGAAGTTGTAGCTGAAGAGGCTCTGGTCCCACTGGAACTTGCCGTCGATGGCCTTTGAGTACGGATCGAGGAGCAGCTTGTTAGGATTACAGCGGTTGCCGTGCTCGGGCTCGTAGGGGCCGTAAACCCGGTAGCCGTAGCGCTGGCCCGGTTCGACGCCCGGCAGGAACGCGTGCCACACGAAGCCGTCCACCTCGGGCAGCGCCACTCTCGATTCGGTGCCGTCAGCGTCGAACAGGCACAGTTCGACCTTCTCTGCCACCTCACTGAAGAGTGCGAAGTTTGTCCCGGATCCGTCGTAGGAAGCGCCGAGGGGGTACGCCTTGCCTGGCCATAGTTGCATCCGACCAGTGTCCCGCGCCGCTGTTTCGGGCATCTGGGCAGGTATCACCGGGGCGGTTTGAGCTGTTTTAGTGCTGGCCATTTCAGGCATTCCCGTCACGTTCGGTCGAGGTTCGCGGTCTGGTCGTCCAGACCGCGATGGTGAAGTCGGCATCGCTGACCCTGGTCTGGCGCGGCAGTCCCAGGATGCTGTCGAGCAGGCCGTGCAGCGTTTCTGTCTGTAGCCGGCGGCCGGTGAAATGGTGCTTCCAGTGGCAGGCCAGCACCGTCGCGTCCTCGGTGAGCGAACCCAGGACCGCGTCGGCCATGCTGGCCCAGTCCGAGGATTCGGCCATCGAGCCGATTTCGTTGAGGACGATCAGGTCGAAGCGTCGCCCGCGCGGCCAGTCCATGGGCAGGTGCCGGTGTTCGACGGTCACGTTGGACAGGTGCGCGGTCCGTTGCCGGGTCGCGGTGACCGAGTCGCGGTAACCGTCGACCGCCAGGACCTCATCGCTGCGGCGTGCGAGCTCGGGGGTCAGCTCACCCTGGGAGCAACCCGGTTCGAAGATCGAGTTGTACCGACTGTTGGGCAGGCTGGCCAGCAGCAGGTCCCGCTTGCGCTGGGCATGCCAGCCGCTGCGCATGTGCCAGGGGTCTTCGCTTGCCGCATAGAGCTCGTTCAGATGCTGCAGATCGGTCATGGTTGCCGTACCGCCTTCGCCACAAGCCTGTGTCAGGTAGGTGGCGGCCCGGGGGATTCGAGCAGTACCTGCCGGAAACAAAAGTCAAAAAATCCGACCGGCTACCTGCTGAACCGCTGTTCTCCAAGATAACAGTCAGGTCTGACACCCGCCGCGTCTCTGCGGCCCACGACAGGTGTGTTCAGTCACCGAAGCGCACGGCTAGCGGGTGAGGCGCTGAACCAGTCCCGCGCGCGTTCCGGTGATCCACAAGGTGCGCGACCCCGGGTCGACGGCGACCGTGTCGGGCTGCTCGACGGTGTCGAGGCGGGC
>JBBQFE010000465.1:0-3108 GCA_038321605.1 Mycobacteriales bacterium
CGGGCGCTCGGCGGCGGCTGCCTGTCCGACCAGGCTGGCGGACATCATCTGGCTGGTCAACACCGGCACGATCGACTTCCACCCGTGGCCCTCGCGGCGTGCGGACACCGAGCGGCCGGACGAGATGCGCCTGGACCTCGACCCGCAGCCGGGCACCGACTTCCACGACGCGCAGAAGGCAATCCCGGTCATGCGCGAGATGCTTGACGAGCTGGGCATGGTGGGCTGGCCCAAGACGTCGGGCAACCGCGGCATCCACGTCTACGTCCGCATCGAGCCGCGCTGGTCCTTCACCGAGGTGCGCCGGGCCGCGCTTGCTTTCGGCCGTGAGCTCGAGCGCCGGATGCCGGACCTCATCACGACCAGGTGGTGGAAGGAGGAGCGCGGCGAGAAGGTCTTCCTCGACTTCAACCAGAACGCCCGCGACCGCACGATCGCCTCCGCCTACTCGGTACGGGCCCGGCGCGACGCCACGCTGTCGGCTCCCTGCACCTGGACGGAGATCGTCGAGGTCGACACCCGCGACTTCACGATCGCCACGATGCCGGCGCGCTTCGCCGAGCTGGGCGACCTGCACGCCGGCATCGATGATGCTGTCTGCTCGCTGGATCCCTTGCTGGAGTGGGCTTCTCGGGACGCCGAGCAGGGTGTGGGCGATGCCCCCTACCCTCCGCAGTATCCCAAGATGGAGGGCGAGCCGATGCGGGTCCAGCCGTCGCGGGCGCGCAAGGTGCTCGCCGAGGAAGCCACCGATCCAGCCGACGCCTGACGCTCTTAGGATAACCTCCGGAAACGATACCGGCACGCCGCTATCGGAAGCGCCTTCCCCCGCGTATGTTCTCGCCATCGGGGCGATCATCTCTAGCGACGGGATGTACAGATGGCGATTGAGGCGGGAGTGACCCGGCCAGCCCGGATCGGCGGCGTGGAGGTCCGCTCCATCGACTACGTGCCGCTGAACGAACGGCACGGCAAGGTCTGGAGCCAGGGCCCGCTGTGGTTCATGAGCAACGCGCAGATCGCCACGCTGGCGGTGGGCATCACCTCGTTCCTCAACGGCGGCAACCTGGTCTGGTCACTGGTCGCCATCCTGGCCGGCGCCCTGCTCGGCACGTTCTTCATGGCCTTCCACTCGGCCCAGGGACCGCAGCTCGGGCTGCCGCAGATGATCCAGTCGCGCCCGCAGTTCGGCTACGTCGGTGCGCTGCTCGTGTGGCTGTTCGCCTACGTGCAGTACTTCGGCTTCAACATCTTCAACACGATCCTGGCAGGCAACGCGCTCAAGACCACCGCCCATGGCACCCTCAACTGGTGGATCGTGGGCGCCACACTTCTGGCGGCGGTCGTGGCGCTCGTTGGCTACGACCTGATTCACGCTGTCGAGCGCTACCTCGCCCTCGGTTTCCTGGTCATCTTCGGCATCCTCACCATCGCCGTGTTCACGCTGCACTATCCGCACGGCTCGTTCGACCTCGGTGGGTTCAAGGCTGTCCCGTTCTTCGCGCAGTTCGGCGTGGTCGCGGGCTATCAGATCAGCTGGGCGATCTACGTCTCCGACTACTCTCGCTACCTGCCGCCGGGCGTCACCGTGCGCAAGACCTTCCTCTGGACCTACTGGGGCTCGGCGCTCGGCGCCATCTGGCTGATGTGCCTCGGCGCTGCGCTGGCGGCCTGGGCAGGTGACGGGTTTGACCCCATCAAGTCGATCAATGCCGCCGGCGACCACGTGTTCAGCGGCTTCGGTGCGATCGTGCTCATCTTCTCCGTCTTCGGACTCGTCTCGGTCACCGCGCTCAACATGTACGGCGGTTCGCTGACGTTGATCAGCGGCATCGACTCCATCCGCAAGGTCGTTCCCACCACAACCATCCGCATCGTGACCGTGCTGTTCACCGCCCTGCTGTCGCTGGTGCCGGCACTGTTCATCGGCGGGAACTTTGCGGCAGACTTCTCCAACTTCCTGTTGCTGGTGCTGTACTTCTTCATTCCCTGGACCGCGGTCAACCTGGTCGACTACTACGTCATCCGTAAGGGCCACTACGCGATCGCCGAGATCTTCAACCCCAGCGGCTTGTACGGGCGCTGGGGCTGGCGGGGCATGTTCGCCTACCTGGTCGGCTTCGGCGCCATGACGCCGTTCTTCGTGATCGGCACATGGTACACGGGCTTCCTCGGTCACCAGCTCAATGACGTCGACATCTCGCTGTTCATCGGGCTTCCCGTGGCGGGCATCCTCTACTACGTCTTCGCCCAGTCGATCGACGTAGCCGCGGAGACGCGGATCGCTGACGCCGAGACCGCCGAGCTGGAGCGCGACTCGCTCTCCCCGGGCGGCCCGCACCCGGGCTTGGACATTCCCGCGCACGGGCTCTGATGCAGGACGCGTGGCAGACCGCGGAGGACATCCGTACCGGGATGACCTCCGCGGTCGACACCGTCTCTGCCGCGCTGGCGCGGATCGCCGAGCTTGACGGTGAGGTCAACGCCTTCACGGTGGTGCTCGAGGAGACGGCCATGGAGTCGGCGCGTGCCGCAGATGCTCTGGTACGCAGGGGTTCGACCCTTCCGCTGCTCGGAGTGCCTGTCTCGGTCAAGGACCACATCTGGCTGACCGGCTCGCCGGCGACCAACGGGTCTGTGGCGCTGCGCGACTTCGTGCCGCCCGAGGACAACGCGGCCGTCGCCCGGCTCAAGGCGGCCGGCGCGGTCATCGTCGGCAAGACCAACAACCCGGAGTTCTGCTACCGCGGGTACACCGACAACCTGCTGTTCGGGCTGACCCGCAACCCCTGGGACCTGGCCCGTACACCCGGTGGGTCGAGCGGGGGAGCCGGGGCCGCCGTCGCCGCCGGCCTGGTGCCGTTCGCCCACGGCAGTGACGGCGGAGGGTCCGTGCGCATCCCCTCGAGCGTCTGCGGGCTGTTCGGCATCAAGGTCAGTCGCGGGCGGATCAGCAACGGGCCGGTGCTCGGTGACGTCACCGGGCTCGGCTGGAGTGGCCCGATGGCCCGGACGGTCCGGGACGCGGCGGCGATGCTGGACGCGATGGCCGTGCCCATGCCCGGTGACCCGCACTGGGCGGCCCCGCCGGCCGAGTCGTTCCTGGCC
>JBBQFE010000466.1:0-3101 GCA_038321605.1 Mycobacteriales bacterium
GCCCCTGGACGTCCGTTCCGTCCTCGCCTTCGCGGCGCCCTTTCTTGAAGGGCAGCCCGTCGAAGCGTCCGAGATCGGCGACGGAAACCTCAACCTGGTGTTCCGCGTTCGCAGCGACCGTGCGTCGGTCATCGTCAAGCAGGCCTTGCCCTATCTACGGATCGCAGGCGATGCCTGGCCGCTGACGAGGCACCGCGCCCGTATCGAGGCCGACGCCATCGAGGTGCACGAGAAACTGGCACCGGGGCTGCTGCCTCGTACCTTGCATTTCGACACGACGATGTCGGCTCTGGTCTTCGAGGACCTGTCGGAGCACATCACCTGGCGTGAGGCCCTGATTGCGGCACAGCCGACCGATGGTGTCGCCGAGACGGTCGGCCGGTACTGCGCGGCGGTGATCCTGGGTACGAGCGATGTGCTGCTGCCCAGCCGGCAGCGCAAGGTGTTGCGCCGCGACTTCGTGTATTCCGAACTGTGCCTGGTGACTGAGGATCTGATCTTCACCGCGCCCTATCTGAACGCACCGTCCAACCGTTACGACCCAGAGATCGCCGACGCTGCTGAGGCATTGCGGCATGACCGCGCACTGCGCAGCGCCGCTGCCGAGATGCGCTTCTCGTTCAAGACCCGGGACGAAGCTCTGATCCACGGTGACCTGCACAGCGGTTCGGTGATGACCAAACCCGGTGACACCCGTGTGATCGATCTCGAGTTCGCCTTCTTCGGCCCGTTTGGCTTCGATCCCGGCGTCCTGCTGGCGAACCTCGCGTTGTCCCGCCTCGCACACGATGCTGCGGGCAACTATGGGTTCAGTGCCCTCGTGGATCAGTATGCCCAGCTGTACTGGGCGGCTCTGACCGAAGAGATCAAGCGGCTGTGGAACCCGACAGAGCCTTGGCACGCCCGTTTCCTGTCGCAGTTCCTGCGTGACGCGAGTCGTTTCGCCGGCATGGAGATGATCCGCCGCATCGTCGGTCTCGCCCACGCCAAGGACATCGACTCGCTAGCTCAACCTGCCCGTGCAATTGCGCAGCACCGCGCACTCGGCGGTGGCCGGGCGCTCATGCTCGGCACCCCCGTTCACACCTTCGAGGACCTGTGGCAACGCGCCGTGGGAGAGGACAACTTCGCATGAGAAAGCTCATCAACGACCCCGAAGACTTCGTCGACGAGGTGCTGGACGGCATCCTGCTGGCTCACCCGGACCAGCTGATGGCGGCCCCCGACGAGCCGCGGGCGATCGTCCGCGCAGATGCGCCCGGCGACCGGGTCGGCATCGTGACCGGTGGCGGTTCCGGCCATCTGCCGGTGTTTCTCGGCTACGTGGGCAAGGGGCTGTGCTCAGGTGTCGCGGTGGGAAATGTCTTCTCCTCCCCGTCCTCTGAGCAGGTCCTCGCCGCGACGAAGGCAAGCGATTCCGGCAAGGGCGTGCTCTACCTGTTCGGCAACTACGGTGGTGACGTCATGAACTTCGGACTGGCGGCCGACCTGGCAGAGCTGGAGGGAATCTCCACCGAGACCGTGCTCGTCCACGACGACGTGCTGAGCGCGTCCGCCGAGCGCGCCGACACCAGGCGCGGGGTGGCCGGGATGGTGCTGGCCTACAAATGCGCAGGTGCCGCGGCCGAGCGGGGAGACAGCCTCGCCGAGGTCACCCGGATCGCGAAGAAGGCCGTATCGGCGATGCGGACAGCAGGTGTGGGCCTGTCGCCGACCATCCTGCCGGCCGCCGGTAAGCCGACGTTCGAGCTGCCCGAGGGTGACATGGAGATCGGGATCGGTATCCACGGTGAGCCCGGTAGCCACCGCGGGCCGCTGGAGTCGGCCGATCAGGTGACCGACCGCATCCTCGCGCCGATTCTCCAGGATCTTGCGCTGGAATCCGGCGCGCAGGTCGTGCTGTTGGTGAACGGCCTCGGTGCGACGCCGCTCGAGGAGCTCTACCTGCTCTACCGGCGCGCCCACCGAACGCTCGCTGATCGAGGCGTCACGGTCGCACGGCGGTACATAGGTGAATACGCCACCAGCCTCGAGATGGCAGGCGCGTCCATCACCGTGATGACGTTGGACGACGAATTGACCGCGCTCATCGACGCTCCGGCGTCCTCCCCGTTCTTTCACCAGTGAACGCCCTACAGCTGCGAGCGCTGCTCGATGATGCGCTGACCACGTTGGAGGCCAGCCGCGACGAGCTCCGCGATCTCGATGCGGCTATCGGCGATGGCGATCTCGGTATCACCGTCAGCAGCGGGTCCTTCGCGGTCCGTGAGAGCCTTCGCGAACTGGAACCGGACGCCGATCTCGCGTCGGTGTTCCGCACCGCGGCGAAGAGCTTTGCTGCTGCCAACCCCTCGACCATGTCTGCGCTGGTGGCCGGCGCGCTGCTTGCCGCCGCCCGCCAGGTCGCCGACCGGCCGGCGATGGACCGCGAGAGTGCGACCGCCGTGTTGGACGCTGCCACCGCAGCCATCCAGAGTCGGGGCGGCGCGCAGCTCGGTGACAAGACGATCGTGGACGCTCTGGTCCCCAGCCTTGCAGCGCTCCGCCAGGCGGGACCGGATGCTCGCGAAGCCCTGGTCGCTATGGCCGATGCCGCTCGGTTGGCTGTCACCGACACCGCTGCGCTGCAGTCACAACGCGGCCGGGCGGCGTGGGTCGGCGAGCGGACGGTGGGCCATGCCGATGGGGGTGCGACCGCGTACCTCCGGCTTCTCGAAGCACTGCTCCGGGCACTGCCGGCCGAACTGCCTGCCGAACTGCCGGCGGACAGCTGACGCGAGGACCAACCGGGGCTGACAGCCCCGTCGATGAACGGAATCGGTACCGACCCCGGTTCAGGGATACCTGAGAGAGGCCACTGCGATGGATCAGTACAAGGTGACGGCACTGAAGCTGGGGACGCTCGGCGTCGACAAGGCCGCGATGACGTACATGTCCGACTTCGGGAAGAAGATCAACCTTCCCGTATGGGCTGCAGCCGTCGAGGGAAATGGCATCAAGGCCCTGATCGACACCGGTATCCGGGACCACGACAAGTGGGATCGCGAGCTCAACCCCTGTTGGCGTGAGCACGACGAAAGCATCGAGAACGCGTTGTCCGA
>JBBQFE010000467.1:0-3099 GCA_038321605.1 Mycobacteriales bacterium
GTCGGCTTCCTGATCAGTGGGGCGGTGCTGGTCGAGTACACCTTCGGCCTCAACGGCCTCGGATCTCTGCTGGTTCAGGCCGTTGAGAGCAAGGACTACGCGGTTGTCCAAGCAGTCACCTTGCTTTTCACCGCGGTCTTCATCGGACTCAACCTCGTCGTCGACCTCCTGTACGGCGTGGCTGACCCTCGCATCAGAATCTCGGGGGCCAGCGCGTGACCGCCGTCGATGTGGCCACTCCCCTGCGTCAGCGTCGGTGGCTCCCCCGACTGCCCGGCTCGTGGGGTTTCGTCATTGGGGGTGCGGTCATCCTCCTGCTCCTGATCATCGCCCTGGCTGCTCCTCTCCTGGCGCCGCACGACCCCAACGCCATTCAGCTCTCTCAGACCCTGTCCGGCTTCAGTAGTGATCATCTGCTCGGCACTGACGCCGCCGGACGAGACATCCTGTCCCGCCTGATCTACGGCACCCGGCTCAGCCTTGTGGGTCCGTTGGCCGTCGTCGTGATGTCGATCGTCGTGGGTGTGCCAGCCGGCCTGGTCGCCGGTTACCGCGGCGGCTGGGTCGACTCGGTGCTGTCCCGCATCTGGGACATGGTGTTCGGGTTCCCACCGCTCCTGCTGGCCATCGTCATCGTCGCAACGTTCGGCGCGGGATTCTGGACGGCGACCATCGCCATCGCCATCACCTACATCCCGCTGCTCACGAGGGTGGTCCGCGGGGTGGTGCTGGTCGAGTGCCGCAACGCCTATGTCGATGCCTGCCGCATCCAAGGCTTCAGTGCGTTCCGCGTGTGCGTGTTTCACATCTTGCCCAACGTTGCAGGGACGATCATCGCCCAGTCAACGCTGAACTTCGGCTATGCCCTGCTCGACCTCGCGGGTCTGGCCTTCCTCGGCCTGGGCGTCCAGCCACCGACGCCGGACTGGGGCCAGATGCTCTCGGACGGTCGCCAGAGCATCCTCTTCTCGATCACCGAGGTCACCGTCGCCTCGATCGCCGTGGCCGTCGCCGTGATCGCCTTCAACATGCTCGGGGACGCCATCGCCAAACAGCTCGTCAGGGGGGCCTGACCATGACGGACACATCGACGCCACGCCTCGGCGCGCCGGCCACCTCCGCCGGCCCGGCCCACGCACCGGTTCTCGAGGTCGAGAACCTCAACACATCCCTGCTGATCGGTGGCACCCTGCGGCCCATCGTTCGCGAGATGAGCCTGACCATCGGTGCGGGTGAGGTCGTCGGGCTCGTGGGCGAGTCCGGTAGCGGCAAGTCCATCACGGCGCGTTCGGTGATCGGGCTGCTCCCTCCGGGGGCGGTGAGCACCGGCAGCGTGCGGTTCATGGGCCAGGACACTCTGACGATGTCCCGCCGTCAGCTGCGGGGCATCCGCAGCGACCAGATCGGCATGATCTTCCAGGATCCGCGCGCCCACATCGACCCGCTCTGGAAGATCGAGGACTATGTCGGAGAGGGGCTCCGCCAGCACAAGCATCTCTCGAAGGCTACGGCTCGCGAGCGCTCGCGGGCGCTGCTCAGGAGCATGGGAATCGTGGACGCCGATCGGGTCCTGGACTCCTATCCGGGGCAGCTGTCCGGCGGCATGCTCCAGCGCGTGATGATCGCCGGCGCACTGTCCTGCGAGCCGCGGCTGATCATCGCCGACGAGGCGACGACCGCGCTGGACGTCACTGTGCAGTCCGACATCCTGGCCATCCTGCGCAACCTGCAGGAGTCGCGTTCGTTGTCCATGCTGTTCATCACCCACGACCTGGCTCTCGCGTCGGTCATCTGCGACCGCGTGGTGGTCATGTACGCCGGCAGGCCGATGGCGGTTCAGGCGGCACCTGATCTCTTCGAGGCGCCAGCCCATCCGTATGCGGCGGCGCTGGTCGGGGCCCGCCCGCGCATCGACCGCAAGGTCGAGCGGCTCCAGGTGGTGCCGGGACGTCCGGTGTCGGCGTTGGAGGTCAGCTCGGGCTGTCCGTTCCGGCCCCGATGCGCCTACGCCGTCTCCGAGTGTGAAGAGATGGCGCCCACGCTGCGCCTGCTGGCGCCTGGTGTGCTCACCGAGTGCATCCGTGCGGGTGAGCTGCGTGACGAGCTGCGGGAGAGAGTGCATGTCGGTCACTGAGGACACCGGCTACGCCGTGCGCGTCGACGGCCTCTCCAAGACCTTCCACCAAGGCCGGAGGCGCTCTGACACAACCCACGATGTGCACGCGGTCCGGGACGTGTCCCTCACCGTCGGAGCGGCAGAATGCCTGGGCATCGCGGGTGAGTCCGGGTCCGGAAAGTCAACCCTGGCGAGGATGCTCGTCGGACTGGAGGTCCCCACCGCCGGTGAGATCTGGGTGAGCGGTGAACGGCTGGCCGAGCCGCCGCGTGCCGTCGACCGACGCCATCACGCGCGTCGGATCCAGATGGTGTTCCAGGACCCGTACTCGTCGCTGGATCCGCGCCAACCGGCCGGCATGGTGCTCGACGAGGTGCAGCGCGTCCACTTCGACAGGGACCGGGCGGCCCGCGCCACTCGGACCGCAGAGCTGCTGGACGCTGTCGGTCTGGGCTCCGGATACCGGGACTCGGTACCCCGTTCCATGTCCGGTGGCCAACGTCAGCGCCTCGCGATCGCGCGCGCCCTGGCCGCCGAGCCGTCGGTCGTGGTGCTCGACGAGGCGGTGTCGGCGCTTGACGTGTCGATCCAGGCGCAGATCCTCAACCTGCTGAGTGACCTCCGCCAGGAGTTCTCCCTGACCTACATCTTCATCTCGCACGACCTCGCCGTCATCCGTCAGGTGTCCGACCGGGTGATGGTGCTGTATCGGGGCAGGGTGATGGAACAGGCTCCGGTGGAGCGTCTCTTCCAGTCGGCGGCGCACCCGTACAGCCAGCTGCTGCTCGACTCTGTCCCGCGTCCCGGCATGTCGCTGTTGGAGCGACCGGAGCGGGGTCTGCAGGCCGAGGACGGGTGCCTGTTCCGCGGCCGGTGCACCTCCGCCCACGATCGCTGCGCGACCGAGCCACCGCTGTTCACCTTCCCCGGTTCCACCCAATCTCGATGCTGGCTTGTCGAGGATCAGTCCGATCCCCACCCCA
>JBBQFE010000468.1:0-3094 GCA_038321605.1 Mycobacteriales bacterium
CGACATGGTGCGGGACGTCGCAGCCGCGGCACCCGTATCGCAGCAGAGGGGTGAGACCGCATGAGCGGCCATTCGAAATGGGCTACCACCAAGCACAAGAAGGCCGGCATCGATGCCAAGCGCGGCAAGCTCTTCGCCAAGCTGATCAAGAACATCGAGGTGGCGGCACGGATCGGCGGCCCTGACCCTGACGGCAACCCCACCCTCTTCGACGCCATCCAGAAGGCACGCAAGTCCTCGGTACCGCTGGACAACATCGACCGCGCGGTGAAGCGCGGTTCGGGTGCGGAGGCCGGCGGCGCCGACTGGGAAACCATCATGTACGAGGGCTACGGCCCGTCCGGTGTCGCCGTCCTCATCGAGTGCCTCACCGACAACCGGAACCGGGCCGCGGGCGAGGTGCGGACCGCGATGACCCGCAACGGCGGAAACATGGCCGATCCCGGATCGGTGTCGTACCTGTTCAGCCGCAAGGGTGTCGTCATCGTGCCGAAGAACGAGCTGTCCGAGGACGACGTGCTCGTGGCCGTACTCGACGCCGGAGCCGAAGAGGTCAACGATCTGGGCGATTCCTTCGAGGTGATCAGCGAGGCGACCGATCTGGTGGCCGTTCGCACCGCACTGCAGGGTTCGGGCATCGACTACGACTCGGCGGACTCGTCGTTCCTGCCCAGCGTGCAGGTGCCGCTGGACGAGGAAGGCGCCCGCAAGGTGTTCAAACTCATCGACGCCCTCGAGGACTCCGACGACGTGCAGAACGTGTACGCCAACTTCGACGTCTCCGACGAGGTGATGGAGGCCGTCGGCTGACCGAGAAGTCAGCGGCCGCCGGCCAGCACCCGCCCGCGTTGTTCGACGCCCATGGTGCCGTAGGGGTAATCCGGGGCGGCCGGGTCACTCGCTGCATCCAGGCTCGCGATCTCGTCGGCGTCCAGGCTCACGTCGGCGCTGGCGAGGTTGTTCTCCAACTGCGTGATCGTCCGGGCCCCGAGGATCGTCGAGGTTACCGCGGGCCTGCCGGTCACCCAGGCCAGCGCGATCTGGGCCATCGACAATCCTCGCTTGTCGGCGATCGACTCGACAGCCTCGATCACGTCCCAGGTGCGGTTGTCGTCGTTGCGCTTGTCGTAGGCCTCCATGCCACGGTTCGGGTCCTCGCCGAGCCGGGTGGCACCGGTGGGACGCTGATCACGGCGGTACTTGCCCGACAGCCAGCCACCACCCAGCGGCGACCACGGCAGCAGGCCGAGACCGGCGTCAAGAGCAGCCGGCACGATCTCGAACTCGATGTTGCGCACCAGCAGGTTGTACTGGGGCTGCAACGTGATCGGCTGGCTCAGGTGCAGCGCCCGAGCAAGATGGACCGCCTTCGTCAGCTGCCACCCGGTGAAGTTGGACAGGCCGTAGTAGCGAATCTTGCCGGAGCGCACGAAGCCGTCCAGCGTCCGCAGCGTCTCCTCCAGCGGTGTGAAGGGGTCGAAGGCGTGCGCCTGGTACAGGTCGACCGAGTCCACCCCCAGCCGTCGCAGCGAGGCATCCAGCGCCCTGGTCAGGTGCCGCGCGGACAGGCCTGCGCCGTTGGGGTGATCATCCATCGGGAAGCGTCCCTTGGTGGCCAGCACCACCGGCTCGGTGATATCGGCGGAACGGGCTGCGAACCAGCGGCCGATGATCTCCTCCGACGCACCACCGGAATAGACATCGGCGGTGTCCACCAGGGTCCCGCCAGCCGCGACGAACCGGTCCAGTTGTTCGAAGGAACCATGCTCGTCGGTCTCCGAGCCGAAGGTCATGGTGCCCAGTGCGAGCGTCGACACGGCACAGCCGCTGTTGCCAAGGGTTCTGTAGTCCATACGCCCAACCTAGTCCGAGGCCGTACGCGTCGGCGTGCCCGGTCGGCCCGGATCGACCCGATCCGTCCGCCGCGGTGTGAACCGTCAGGCGCGGGTCTGCCAGAACCTGATCAGGTCATAGCCGACCCCTGCGTACAGCCGATTGCCGCCACAGAACTCGAAGAGTCCGTACACCGCGTTGAAGAAGGCGGTGTTGATGGTCGGGACCTGCAGCAGCGCGAAGAGACCCAACATTCCGAACGGTTTGAACGGCTCCGCCTGACGCTGGAACTCCGGACTCAGGTAGGGCTCGATCGCGCCGTAGCCGTCCAGTCCCGGAATGGGCAGCAGATTGAGGATCGCACCCATGAACTGCAACAGCGCGAAGAACACCAGCGTCACCACGAATGCCCGGTGGGTGACGCCTCCGATGAGCTGTCCGGTGATGATCAGCAGCGCTGTCGCCGCCACCGCGTTCACGGCTGGGCCGGCCAGTGACACCGCAGCCCGTTGGGCCCTGCTGCGGAACAGGTGGGTGTGCACGTACACCGCGCCACCGGGCAGGCCGATCCCGCCGATGGCGATGAACAACAGCGGCAGCAGCAGCGACAGCACCGGATGGCTGTACTTCAGCGGGTTCAGCGTCAGGTAGCCGCGCGCCTCCACCTCGTGGTCGCCGAACCGCCACGCCAGAAAGGCATGGGCGAACTCGTGCAGGCAGAGCGTGACCACCCACGCCGAGACGATGAAGACGAACGCTCCGAACTGCACGCTGCGACTTGCCTGGTTGCCCGCCTGCCAGACGTAGTAGCCGCTGACCAGCGCGGTCGCGAGAACGGCCAGGAAGATCGGGCTGGGCCGGACGGCCGAGCGTGCTGCCCGCCCACGTTGGTTGAACGGGATCGTCATCGGCGGCCTGGCAGCGGGGGAGTCGACACGAGGGCAGTCTAGGTCGGCTGCACCGCGCGTACCTGGCAGGACGCCTCCGAGCCGGCGGACTAAGGTCGCAGTCACCGACATTCGGCACCGGCCGCAGGGAACGAGAGCATGGCATCTGGGACAGATCAGGCGTTCAGCCTTCGTCCCATTCTCATACCCGCGTTCGGGCCGGCCGTGATGTTCGGAGTGGCCGAGGGTGCGGTGCTGCCGGTGGTCGCCCTGACCGCCCGCGGGCTCGGCGCAAGTCTGGCGCTGGCGTCCCTGGTGGTCGCGCTGATCGGGGTCGGCTCGCTGGTCAGCAACATCCCGTCGGCGCTCATCAC
>JBBQFE010000469.1:0-3087 GCA_038321605.1 Mycobacteriales bacterium
AGCACCTTGGCCAGGAACTGGTGGTGTCCGCGGTGCGACCCGTTCACGGTGTCGTCGCTGGTCAGGGGTAGTACCGAACCGACAGCACCGCCCTCCTGGCCGATGCTGGAGTGCGCCGGGCCATGGACCAGGCCTGCGGCCGCCAACTCCAGCACATATTCCTCGAACGACCTTATGAGGACGAGCTGGCTCAGCATGGCGGTGAGCAGTTCCGGAGCGGCGGCGTCCCAGTCTGCGTCCGTTGTGACGAGTTGCACCCACGGAGCCGACAGCTCCAGGCGATTGTGATCGGTCATGCGCGCTCTCTCATCATCGTTGTCCCGGCGCGTCGGACAGACGCTGCCGGTCGAAGGCCTTGCCGTCGGGGTAGCAGACCAGTTCGAACTGCATTCCCCACGGCGCCAGGAAGTACACCCACCGTTGTCCGGCACTCGGGCCGCTGCTCACCGTCGGCTCCCCGCAGACGGTGATCCCCTTGTTCCGCAGGTATTCCACGGCCACATCGAGGTCCTCGACGTACAGGGCAACGTGGTGACCGCCGACATCACTGTTGCGCGGTGGTTCGGTGCGCTGATCGGGCGCCGAGTACTGAAACACCTCGAAGATCGCCTGGCCACCGCAGCGGAAGAAGTGCAGCTGCTGCATCACCGCCCGCGGGTGCACCTGCAGGTGCTCGCTCATCCAGTCGTCGTCGTGCCGGTACGGCCCCAGGGAGTACATGTATTCGCAACCCAGTACGTCGAGCAGAAAAGCGGTCGCCTGCTCGAGATCGGGGACCGTGATGCCGATGTGGTCGACGCCGGTGAGTCCGGGCAGGCCGGCAGCCCGCACCGTCACCAGCTCACCGCGATGTACTTCGACTCGGTGTAGTCGAGGACTCCCTCGTGGCCACCCTCCCGGCCGACACCGCTCTGCTTCACACCGCCGAAGGGCGCGGCCGGATCGCTGACCAGGCCACGGTTCAGTCCGACCATGCCCGATTCCATCCGTTCGCTGACGCGCAGACCGCGAGCCAGATCGCCGGTGTAGACGTAGGAAACCAGGCCGAACTCGGACGCGTTGGCGAAACTCACCGCCTCGTCCTCGGTCTCGAACGTGACGATCGGGGCGACCGGACCGAAGATCTCTTCGCGCAGGATCGGCGAGGACGGATCCACGTCCACCAGCACCGTCGGCTCGTAGTAGTAGCCGGGACGGTCCAGTGCATTGCCGCCGAGAACCGCCCGGGCTCCGCCGGCGAGTGCTTCGTCCACCAGGCTTCTCACCTTGTCCACCGCGTCCTGATTGACGAGCGGGCCGACCTCGGTGCCCGCCTGCGTACCGGGCCCGACGACCAGCGCACCCATCCGCTGGGCCAGGCCGGCGGCGAACTCCCCAGCGACCGACGCCTCGACGTAGATCCGGTTCGCCGCGGTGCACGCCTCACCGGCATTGCGCATCTTCGCGATCATCGCACCATCGAGCGCAGCGTTCAGATCGGCGTCGGCGAAAACCACGAATGGTGCGTTGCCGCCGAGTTCCATGGAGGTGTTGAGGATCTGGTCGGCCGATTCGCGAAGCAGCAGCCGTCCCACCTCCGTGGAGCCGGTGAACGACAGCTTGCGGACCCGCGGGTCATGCAGCATGGCCGAGACGATCGCTCCCGAACGACGGCCGGGCAGCACGTTGACCACTCCCGGCGGCACCCCGGCCTCGGCCAGCAGGCTCGCCATCGCCAGCGCGGTGAGCGGAGTGTCACTGGCCGGCTTGAGGATGACGGTGCAGCCGGCGGCCAGCGCGGGCCCGATCTTGCGAGTGGCCATCGCTGCCGGAAAGTTCCACGGCGTGACCAGCACGCAGATGCCGACGGGCTGGCGTACCACCAGAATCTTGTTGGCGCCGGACGGGGCGGTGCCCACCGAACCGGCAATGCGCACCGCCTCTTCGGAGTACCAGCGGAAGAACTCCGCCGCATACGCCACTTCGCCGCGGGCATCCGGCAGCGCCTTGCCGTTCTCGAGCGAGATCAGCTGGGCGAAGTCCTCGGCCCGCGACACCATCAGTTCGAACGCGGCCCGAAGGATCTCAGCCCGCTGGCGTGGAGCGGTCGCCGCCCAGGATTGCGCGGCGGCGTCGGCAGCGTCCACGGCGCTCAACGCATCGGTCACCGACCCGTCTGCGACGCTGGTGATGACGTCGCCGGTCGCCGGGTCGATCACGTCGAACCGGCCTTGATTCTCGGCGGAAACCGCCTTGCCGCCGATGTAGAGATCGGTCAACAGGTCATCGATGATGAATGCCATTGCGGCTGCCCCTCTTCATTGATCAGAACGGGTTGGTGACTACGAGGTCCTGCGCGGGGAACAGCGTCAGCACCCGGGGTCCGGCTTCGGTCACGACGATCTCTTCCTCCAGCCGGGCCGCGGAGAATCCGTCGCTGGCCGGGCAGTACGTCTCCAGCGCGAAGACCATGCCGACCTGGAGTTCGATGGGCTCCCGCATGCTGTTGAGCCGGGAGATGATCGGCCGTTCATGCAGGCCCAAACCGAGCCCGTGACCGAACTGCAGCCCGAAGGCGTCCATCTCGCTGGCGAAGCCGAACTCGGTGGCCGCCGGCCACACCGCGGCGACCTCATCGGTACCGACTCCGGGGCGGATCATGGCTATCGAGGCGTCCATCCACTGGCGCGCCTTGGTGTACGCATCGCGCTGGCTTGCCGTCGCACTACCTACGCTGAAGGTTCGGTAGTAACAGGTCCGGTAGCCGTTGAAGGAATGGATGATGTCGAAGAAGGCCTGATCCCCGGGCCGGATCAGCCGGTCGGAGAAGTTGTGCGGATGGGGGTTGCACCTTTCGCCGCTCACCGCGTTGATGGCCTCGACCTGATCAGAGCCCATCTCGTAGAGGCGCTTGCTGGCCAGTGCCACTATCTCGTTCTCGCGGATACCCGGCTTGAGGACGTCCACGATGTCCTGATAGACCCCGTCCACCATGGCAGCGGCCTGGTTCAGCAGCATGATCTCGTCGGGGTTCTTGATCAGGCGGGCATCGAGCATCAACTGCTGGCAGTCCACGACGTGCAGGCCCTGCCGCTGCATCTCGAACAG
>JBBQFE010000470.1:0-3078 GCA_038321605.1 Mycobacteriales bacterium
GTGACGAGGTCACCCTGCGGGTCCGGGTCGTCGACGGAGCCGTACAGGATCTCGGCTGGGTCGGCGAGGGCTGCTCGATCAGCCAGGCATCCACCTCGGTAATGAGCGAACTGGTGATCGGCGCCTCGGTGACCGACGCCCTGGCCGTGCAGGAGAAGTTCCTGCAGCTCATGCAGTCGCAGGGGCACAGCACTTTGACCGAGGACGAGTTGGAGGCACTCGAGGACGCAGTGGCGTTCGAGGGTGTGTCGAAGTACCCGGCGCGGGTCAAGTGCGCGTTGCTGGGCTGGATGGCGATGAAGTCGGCCGTCGCACGTGTAGTCGATGATGCGCAGGCATCCCAACCCGAAACAGGGGAGCAGTAATGACCGAACCTGGCACCATCGCCGTCCCGTCGCTCGACGATGTCGAGGAGGCACTGCGCGACGTGGTCGATCCCGAACTGGGGATCAACGTCGTAGACCTCGGTCTGATCTACGGTCTGGACATCTCCGAGGACGCCGTGGTCACCGTCGACATGACTCTCACGTCGGCCGCATGCCCGCTCACCGATGTGATCGAGGATCAGGCCAACAGCGCGCTGACCGGCGGCCCCAAGCCGCTGGCCAGTGGCATCAAGATCAACTGGGTGTGGATGCCGCCGTGGGGACCGGAGAAGATCACCGACGACGGCCGCGAGCAGCTTCGCGCGCTCGGCTTCAACGTCTGACCACTGCACCCTCTGGCAGCTGACTCAGCAGCCAGTACTGGCCACCGCCTGCGAGCCCTCCGGCCAGCAGGCAACTGGTCCACAGCAGCGGTGGTGAGAACGCGTAGCCTGCTGCGCCCAGCAGCGGTGCCAGCAGACCGGAGGCGCCCCAGGCCAGGCCGACCGCGCCGGCGTACCGACCGCGCATGTGTTCCGGTGCCAGTGCGGCCACCAGCGCTTGGAACGAACCCGCCGTCCCGATCTCTCCGATCGTCCAGATGACCACGGTCACTGCGAACTGCCAGGGCCGGTGGCAGAGGCCTGTGGCCGCCATTCCGAGGCCGACCAGTGCCATGCCGCCGGGCAGTGCCCAGCGGCGTCCGCGTGCGATCAGGCGCAGCGTGAGGGGCTGGCCGAACACGATCAGGATCCCGTTCACGGCGATCACGTAGCCATACACCGAGGGGCTGAGCCCCGCATGCACGATCGCGAGCGGCAGCACCACGTTGACCTGTCCGTAGAGCACCGCGTACACCAGTACCAGCAACGTTGCCGTCAGCAGGAGACGGTCGGTGCGGAAGAGTCTGATCGGATCGGCCAGCCGCGCGGGTGGCTCGCTGGAGTGCGGACGGGTTTCCCCCATGAAGGCAAGCGCCAACATGCCGAACGTGAAGGTCGTCAGCGCGTCGATGACGAACAGCCACCCGAACCCGAACCGCAGCAACAACCCGGCACCGCTCGAGGCGATGGAGAAGCCGAGGTTGATGGCCCAGAACTGCAACGCGTAGGCCCGGGTGCGGTCGGCAGGCGCGACCAGGTCGGCCACTGCGGCCGACGAGGCGGGTCGGTACATGTCCGCCACCAGACCGAGTACGAACACCAGCACCGAGATCAACCAGAGCGGTCGGGCGAAACTCAGTGACATCAGTACCGCGGCGGTTGCGGTGAGACTGGCCGCCAGCGTGCCCCGCCGGCCGAGGCGGTCGGTGAGGAAACCGCCGAGGGGCTGGGAGATCAGCGAGCCCGCGCCCCAGACCGTGAGTACCGCCCCGGCGGTGGTGATGGAGACGTGACGCGGCCCGGTGAGGTACAGCACGAAGAACGGTTCGATGAACGTGCCGGTCCGGTAGATCAGGGTCCCCAGCCACAACCACCAGAAGGGTGCCGGCAGACCGCCGAGCTCGTGGCCGAGGTGGCGCCGGACCCGGCTTGCCACTCCACCGTCGTGCACCACTCGTGCAGACAATCACAGCGTTACGACATCGGCACCATGGTTTTAACGCCATGAGCGCAGCCCGATCACGCTCGATGGGACCGGTCCGTCTGAGATCATGGTCGGATGCGTTTGAGCCCTGCCTACCCGGTGCTGACCGAGCGTCTGCGGCTTCGGCCGGTGACGCCCGATGATGTCGAGGCGATGCTGGCCTACCGTGGACGAGCCGACGTGTGCAGGTTCCTGCCGTTCGAGCCGATGACCCGTGAGCGGCTGGTCGAGCGGGTCGCCGGCGACCTCGGGCTCACCGCGCTGACCGAATCCGGGCAGGCGCTGACCCTGGGGGTGGAGTCGGCCAGCACCGGTGCTCTGCTGGGCGACGTCGTGTTGATGTTCCACAGCAGCGAGCAGCGGGCCGGTGAGGTCGGCTGGGTCTTCCACCCGGACGTCGCCGGGAACGGGTACGCGACGGAGGCGTCGTCGGCGCTGCTGGCCCTGGCCTTCGAAGACCTTGGTCTGCACCGGGTCGTGGCGCGGATCGATGCCCGCAACGACAGCTCGGCCCGGCTGGCCACGCGGCTCGGCATGCGCCAGGAGGCCCATCTGATCAGCAACGAGTGGCTCAAGGGCGAGTGGACCGACGAGATCATCTTCGCGATGCTCGAGGACGAATGGGCACTCCGCAGCAAGGCCTCCCGATGACCCACACCGTGGTGTCCTTCCACGCCCACCCCGACGACGAGGCGCTGCTCACCGCGGGCACCCTGGCCAAGGCAGCGGCGGCCGGACACCGGGTGGTGCTGGTGGTCGCAACCTCGGGAGAGGCTGGGTTGACAGGCGCGCCAGGCGCAGCCGAATCGGGGCTGGCCGGCATCCGGTCCGCAGAGCTGCAGCGCTCGGCAGCGGCCATCGGCTGCCACCGGGTCATCGAGCTGGGCTATCCGGATTCCGGCATGGCCGCGGAGCATGTGGGGTTCTCCGCGGTGCCGGTCGAGAGCGCGGCTGCCGTCCTCGCAGAGATCCTGCGCGCCGAACGGGCCGATGTACTCACCACCTATGACCGCAACGGTGGCTACGGTCACCCAGATCACGTCCAGGTCCACCGCGTCGGCCAGCTCGCCGCCGAGCTGGCGGGGACGCCGTTGGTGCTGGAGGCGACGGTGAATCGTGCCGCGCT
>JBBQFE010000471.1:0-3061 GCA_038321605.1 Mycobacteriales bacterium
CTGGGTCATCGGAGCCAACGGCAGCATCGACGACACCAGGGCCGCGACATGATCATCGAGCAGGTCAGGCTGGACGACCTCGTCGACCAGCCCGATCCGCAGGGCCTCGGCGGCATCGATGGATCCGGCCGTGAACAGCAGGCGCTTAGTGGCCGACGGTCCGACCAGCGCCACCAGCGACCGGATCGAGTTGGCGGGGTAGACGACGCTCAGCTTGGCCGGCGGAACGGCGAACACCGAGGTGGTGTCGACGATCCGTAGGTCGCAGGCCACCGCGAGCTGATTGCCGCCACCCATGCAGAAGCCACGGATCTTGGCCACCGAGGGCACGTCCAGGGTGCGCAGCGCCTCTTCAGCGTCGAACACGGCGGCCTTGAGACTGGCGTCGTCCTCGGACAACGAGCTGATGTCGGCGCCGGCGCAGAACGACGGTCCCGCTCCGGTGAGCACCAGGGCACGCAGAGCGCGTTCTGCCTGCAGCTCACGGCAGATCGCCGCCAACTCGCGCCACATCCCGAGCGTGAGGGCATTGCGCTTCGCGGGTCGGTTGATCGTCACGGTGGCAACCGGACCGGCTACCTCGACGAGCAGTTCGGTGTCGGTCATGCGAACCAGGCGATGACCGGGGCGTGGTCGCTCCACCGCTCCGCGTAGCTCGCCGCCCGTCCCGCCTCAACCTTGACCGACCGTGCCGCCAACCCGGCCGACGCGAGCTGATAGTCGATCCGCCACCCCGTATCGGTATCGAACGCCTTGCCTCGCCAGGACCACCAGGTGTACGGGCCGGGCCCCTCACCCGCGTGCAGACGCTGCAGATCCGTCCAGCCGGCCGACAGCCAACGATCGAGATAGGCCTGCTCCTGCGGAAGAAAACCTGCCTTGCCGAGGTTTCCCTTCCAGTTCTTCAGGTCGGCCTGCCGGTGCGCGATGTTGAGGTCACCCGTGAGCACGGCGTCGGCCCCCGCACGGCTCGCCAGCGCGGCCAGGCGTGCGTCGATGGCGTCGAGAAACCGGAACTTCTCCAGCTGGCGTTCCGTCCCCGCCTCACCGGTGTGCACATAGGTGCAGAGCGCGGTGATCAGGTCCCCACCGACCATCAGATCGACCTCGATCCAGCGGCCGGCCCCCTCGAAGCCGGGCAGTCCGACGCGGCACGCAAGCGGGGCCTGCCGGGTGAGAACTGCGACCCCGGCCCGACCGGCGCTGCCCGGCGCATGCGCCACCTGATAGTCGGCCAGCGGGCTGTCGGCGAGCACCGAGCGCAGCTGGTCCTCATCCGCGCGCACTTCCTGCAGGCAGATCACCTCGGCGTCCAGCTTTGCCAAGGACGCCAACCCACCCCGGCGCTGGGCCGCACGCACACCGTTGACATTGGCACTCACCACACAGAACACGAACTATCCCCACTGCTGACACCTGCGTCGCACCGACGCAACGAGCTTAGAGGGTGGGCAGATCAGGTGGCGCTGCGTTCGCTGGCCGCCCGCAGGTCGGCGTACGCGGTCGGTTCGCCGCCTTCGACCAACGCCCGCGGATCGGCGATCGGACGGGCCGAGCGCAGCAGCTCCCGCCACTGTTCGGGGCTCCAGTGCGCGGGTTGGGTGCTCGCCAGGAACTCCTCGAGCACCGCCACGAACCGCTCGGGCTCAGCATGGAAGGGAAAGTGGCCAGCGCCGTCGAAGACGTGCAGCTGGCTTCCTGGCATCGCCGCGTGCGCCCGGTACGCGTGCCCGACCGGCACCACCCGGTCACGCGAACCCCAGACGAGCAGCGTCGGCATGCCCCGGGTGAGGTAGCAGCGGTCCAGCATCGTCACCACCTGACCTCGCCAGTCGACCACCGCGCGCAACGTTCTATTGAAGGCCGACCGGGCGTGCGCATCGGGCAGGGCGTCGACGATGCGGAGCAGATCGGGCGCATCACGTCCCAGGCCGGTGTCGAACAGGCGCAGGGCCCGGACCGCCAGCGTGGTCTGCAACCGCGCGGTGGGCAGCCGGAGCGCTGCGAGCGCCAGGTCCGCTCCCGGAATCGAGACGGCGCGCAGCACCGGGTTCACCCCGCGCCCGACCCCACCGGTGCTCACCAGGGCCAACCGCTCGGTGCGCTCGGGAAACTGGTAGGCGAACTGCATCGCCACGCCACCACCCAGCGAATGACCGACCAGGCTCACCCGATCGATGCCGAGCGTGCCGAGCAGGTCCCGCATGCCGTTGGCGTACGCGGCTACCGAGTAGTCGGCGCGAGGCTTGTCGGACTGGCCGTGCCCGAGCAGGTCCGGCGCGATCACCAGGTGGTTGCGGGCCAGCGCCGACATGACCGGAAGCCAGGTGGAGGAGTTGTCACCGATGCCGTGGATGAGCAGCAGCGGCGGTCCCTGACCAGCGATCCGGTAGACCCGCCGGTAGCCGTGCACCAGGTGGCTGCGCACCTCGATCTCTCGCACCGGCCGCAGCTTGGCGGCCCGTTGGGCAGGCTTCGACATGGCCAGATGGTAGTCGCGCAGCAGCGCCGGCGGGTTTCGTCGGTGTTGCGCCGCACAACAAGTCGTGGTGGGCACCAACCGCCTCAGCGGTTCGTACCCACCACGCTCGTGCGCCCGGACCCAGCCTGGGAGTTAGGCCATCGAAGGAGTTACGCCATCGCCTGCTGCAGGTTGGCGTCGATCGCCGCGAGGAAGTCCTCGGTGGTCAACCACGGGGTGTCCTTGGAGATCAACAGCGCGAGGTCCTTGGTCATCTTGCCGGACTCCACCGTCTCGACGCACACCCGCTCGAGGGTCTCGGCGAACGCGGTGACCTCGGGGGTGTTGTCCATCCGGCCGCGGTAGGCCAGGCCACGGGTCCACGCGAAGATCGACGCGATCGGGTTGGTCGACGTGGGTTTGCCCTGCTGGTGCTGGCGATAGTGCCGCGTCACCGTACCGTGCGCCGCCTCGGCCTCGACCGTCTTGCCGTCCGGGGTCATGAGTACCGAGGTCATCAGCCCGAGCGAACCGAAGCCCTGTGCCACCGTGTCGGACTGCACGTCGCCGTCGTAGTTCTTGCAGGCCCAGACGTAGCCG
>JBBQFE010000472.1:0-3060 GCA_038321605.1 Mycobacteriales bacterium
GTCGATCACGGTCGACTTCTCGACCCCGAACATGCCTGCCCATTCCGAGGCGTTGCGCACGCCGTTCCCCGCTCTACGTTTCGGTCCGTAGACAGCCCAAAACATAGACGGGACCGGCGTGTTGCACGATCAGCCCATCAAGAACGACCCACGGGAACGACCGGAGAGCAGGAATTGCCCGGAGGCGGTCAGCAGATGTGCCCAGTCGCGGTCACGGGATTGGCCCGCTGGCGGCCATGAGTTCTGCCCGGTGACGGCCGTGGGATCTGCCCAGGGTCGGCCGTCACCGGTCGTGTTCAGGTCAGCGGGTGGACTCCTTTCCCGGCGAGGGCTTGGCTGAGGCGGATGCTGTCGCCGGTGGTCTGGCAGACGTGTGCGTGGTGCAGTAGCCGGTCGACGGTCGCGGTCGCGAGGGTCTTGGGCATGAGCTCGTCGAACGCCGATGGGTGCAGGTTCGAGCTGACAGCGACGGACCGTTTTTCGTAGGCGGCGTCGACGAGCCGGTAGAGCCCTTCGGCGGCGTCCTGGGCAACCGGGAGGAGCCCGACGTCGTCGACCATGACGACGTCGGCGCGCAGCACGCGGTTGATGGCTTTGTTGACGCTGTCGTCGGCGCGGTGCCGGCTGACTAGGACCCCGAGCTGTTCCAGGGTGAACCAGGCGACCTTGAGGCCTTGTTCGACGGCCTGCTGGCCCAGGGCTTCGAGCAGGAACGTCTTGCCGGTCCCGGACGGACCGCAGATCACGAGGTTCTCCTTGCGACCGATCCACTCCAGCGTCCGTAGGGCCTGCTGGGTTGGGGTCGGGACCGAGCTGGCCGTGGCTTGCCAGGCGTCGAAGGTCTTGCCGGTCGGGAACGCCGCCGCGGCCCGCCTGGTTGCCAGCGCCGAGCGGGCCCGGCCGGCGGCTTCCTCGACGAGCAGGGCCTTGAGGACCTCGGCGGGTTCCCAGCGTTGGGCCTTCGCGGTCGCCAGGATCTCGGGGGCGTGCGCGCGGATGTGCGGCAGCCGCAGCCCACGCAGCAACGCCTCCAACTCAGCCGGCAGCACCGGGGCGGGCGGGGTGCCCGCCGCGGGCGGCGGTGCTGGCGTGGTGAGCGCTGCGGCGCGGGTCGTGGCTGAGCTCATCTTGGTGGTGACGGTTGAGGTCATCAGCCCACCTCGCTGACGACGACAGCGACGTTGTCGTTGTTGGCCGTGGTGCTGGTCGCGTTCAGCGCTGACCAGCCGCTGGTGCCCTGGGTGAGGCTGCGGGTCTCGCTGGCCTGATGCCTGGGGCCGGGGCTGGTCCGGGCGTGGTGGTCCAGGATCGAGGCGAGGTCGGCCTCAGCGAACCGGCTGTTGACCGCGGCGTGCCCCAGGGCCCAGTCGACCTTGACCGGATCGCCGAGCTTGGCGAGCGTGACGGCCGCGGCCATCTTGACCCGCATCTTGGTGCTCCCCGCCGCGGCGGCCTCGGTCAGCCACATCCTGGCGCCCACGCCGAGGGCCAGGAAGTCAGCCTCTGCTGGGTTCTTGGCCCTGGGCTTGCGCTCCAGCGCGCCCGCTGGTGCGGGTGGGAAGTGGCTGTCGTGGATGCCCGGACTGCCAGGAGCGGCCCGGGCGTGCCGGGCGACCTCGACCGGCCCGGCCGCGCCGAGGTGCACGATGATCACCTTCTCACCGGCGCCCTGACCATGGACCCGGACCCAGACCTGCTGCCCGAGCAGGTGGTGCGGGACGGAGTACTGCGCACCATCGAGCGCGACCATCGGGGTCCGGGCAGCCACGGTGCGGGACAACCCGAACGCGACGGTGTGAGGCGCCGCTGGCAGCGGGTGCAACCGGTCCTGCTCCTCGGCGAGCATCTCGACCGGGGGCCGCCTGGTGACGCGGTGGACCCTGGCGTTGACGGCATCGCAGAACTGCTCGCAGGCCGCCTCGAGCTCGGCGAACGAGCCGTAGGCCTCGAGCAGGTTCGCGGTCATCGGGACCAGATCAGCCTTCGCGATCTTCACGGTGCTCTCGCTGCCGCCCTTGGTCGCCGGGTCGGCCGGTTCGCAGGTGTGGACCGTGACGCCGTAGTGCCGGGCGAAGCTCACGACCTGCGGGTTACGGACCGCGATCCCCGCGATGTGGCCGGTCGTGACGGTCTTCTCGTTGTCGGTCAACAGGTACGTCGGGGCGCCACCGAGCCGCCGCAGCGTCACGTCCAGGGCGGCGAACACGCTCGGCGCGGTCCGGTCCCGCAACGCCAGTACGACCCGGAACCGGGACCACGCCAGCCACGCGCAGAACAGCACCGTCTTGCGACCGTCGATGACCGGGCCGTCACCGAAGTCGTACTGCAACCACATGCCCGGCTCTGTCACCCACGGCCGATGGACCCGGACCTGCCCAAGGTTGAATGCGACCTTCGCGCCCGCCACCGCCCGGCGGGTCGTGCGCTGCGAGCCCTTGAACCCCAGCGCCACGAGCTTGTCGTGCGCGATGTCGGCGCGGATCGCACCCTTGCTGTTCTTCACCCACTCCTGCACCTTCGGCAGGTACTCATCGATCAGCTGCGGCCGCACGGCGGGCTTGTCGAGCTGCCCGCCCGCCTCGCGGGCGGCGACGTAACGGGCGACGGTGTGATGCGAGGAGCCAGCCAACCGGGCGGCATCACGCAACGATCCTGTGAGGTCGAACGCTTCCAGGACTTCCATGATCTCTCCTGCAGACTTGACGGTGTTCCTCCTCGAGACAGCGCGGGCGCGTAAGCACCGCAAGCGCACTCGGGGAGGGACCCGAACCACCGGAGGTGGCCGGGCAACGCAGTCGTGTCGGGCAGATCCCATGACCGTCAACGGGCAATTCTCATGGCCGCCAGCGGGCAGAACCCATGGCCGCCTCCGGGCAGGTTCCCGTGTCCGCTGTCAGGCGCGAGCAGCAGCGCCTCAGCCTTAGCCTGGATCCACCGCCGCACCTTTGGTGATCATCCTGGTGGTGTGATCTTGCTGCGGTCTGGTTGGGAGCGTGTCGAGATGGCCGGGTGGCCCGGCTGATCTCCACTGCTGTCTCCGGTCGGTCCTTTTGGGATGGG
>JBBQFE010000473.1:0-3058 GCA_038321605.1 Mycobacteriales bacterium
ACCGAGTGAAGTCTTGCCGACGCCCGGCGGCCCGACGAGCGCCATCACCGCGCCGGACCCACGCCCGCCCACCACCGACAGGCCCTTCTCAGCCCGACGGCTGCGTACCGCCAGGTACTCCACGATCCGGTCCTTCACGTCGTCCAGGCCGTGGTGGTCAGCATCCAATACCTGGCGAGCGGCAGCGATGTCGGCGTTGTCAGCCGTGTGGTTGCCCCACGGCAACTCCAGCACGGTGTCGAGCCAGGTTCGGATCCAGCCCGCCTCGGGGCCGGCGTCACTGGCACGTTCGAGTCGCCCGACCTCGCGAAGGGCTGCTGCGCGAACCGAGTCCGGAAGCACCGCCGCCTCGATCCGGCCCCGGTAGTCCTGGGCGCCGTCCGGCTCGTCCTCACCTAGCTCCTTGCGGATCGCCGAGAGCTGCTGGCGAAGCAGGAACTCACGCTGGCTCTGCTCCATGCCGTCGCGCACATCGTCGCGGATCTTCTCCGAGACCTCGAGCTCCGCGAGGTGGTCGCGGGTCCAGCTGATCAGCATGCCGAGCCGATCCGCGACGTCGGGAGTCTCCAGCAGGGTGCGCTTCTGGGCCGAACTTAAGTAGGAGGCGTACCCCGCGGTGTCGGCGAGGACGGCAGGTTCTGAGATGCGTTGCACCGAATCGATGACCTGCCAGGCGTCCCTGCGCTGAAGGTTGGCGATCACCAGGGTCTTGTACTCGGCGGCCAGCTCGCGGTCGTGTTCGGTCACCGCTCGGTCGGTCACCAGCTCCACCTCGACCCACAGCGCCGCGCCCGGGCCGGTGACTCCGCTGCCGATCCGGGCACGGGCACCGGCGCGCAACACGGCTGCCGGCGCTCCACCGGCGAGTCTGCCCACCTGCTCGATGGTCGCCAGTACACCGTAGGCGGCGTAGCGATCCTCCAGTCTGGGTGCCAGCAGCAGGTTCCCGTCACTGCTGGTCCGGGCAGCGTCGACCGCAGCCTGGGCGGCTTCGTCCAATTCGATCGGCACCACCATGCCCGGCAGCACGACCTGGTCGGTCACGGCGAGCACGGGTAGGCGGGTTATGTCTGTCATCGTCGATTCGGTCATCGTCGAACTCCCTCGCAGTTGAGTCTCCCCCACTCAATCCACTGGGGAGCCCGGATTGTTCCCGGGCCGACCCTGGCGTTCGCCGACAGGTGAATCCCCGAGACAATCCGGGCCACGGTCCTGACAGGCCGGCCGGACCTCGGCATGATGACCGGATGACCTGGATCGCGCCCGCACCCACGTTCGCCGCCGGCGGCCCGGTCATCGGCGAGGACCGGCCGATGCTGGAGGGATATCTGGCCTGGCAGCGGACCACGTTGCTCAACATCTGCGCCGGACTCAGCGGCGAGCAACTCGCCGAGCGATCCGCGCCCCCGTCGAACCTGTCGCTACTCGGTCTGGTCCGCCACATGGCCAAGGTGGAACGCATCTGGTTCCGGCTGCGCTTCGCCGGCGAGCCGATAACGCCGTTGTTCGACCCAGAGCTGGGCAAGGACGCCGACTTCGTCGATCTCGATCCGAGCACTGCCGAAGATGCCGTCGCCAGACTCGTCACCGAGTGCCGGCTCGCCGATGCGGCGGTCGCCGGGTTGTCCTTCGACAGCACCATCGTGCACGGCGACGAGGTGCTGTCGCTGCGGTTCATCTACCTTCACATGATCGCCGAGTACGCCCGGCACAACGGGCACGCCGACCTGTTGCGGCAACGGATCGACGGCGTCACCGGCCGCTGACCCCGGGCGGTCCGGTCGCGCCGAGAACAATCCCGCCTGCTTGGTTTCGGTTGGATTTCGCTCAGATCCGAAACAACCTGGAAACTCCGGACCCGGCTTCGTAGTCTCAAGTCATCGTGGTGTGCATCACGTCCGACAAGGGAGCGCGTATGAAGACCAAGGCCGCTGTTGTCTATGAACCCGGTAAGCCGATCGAGATCGAGGAGCTGGACCTCGACGGTCCGCGTGACGGCGAGGTCTTGATCCGTTACACCCACGCCGGTCTCTGTCACTCCGACGTGCACATCGCGCACGGCGATCTCGAAGCCAGGCTGCCGATGGTGCTGGGCCACGAGGGCGCCGGCATCATCGAAGAGGTCGGGCCCGGCGTCACCCGCGTCAAGGCCGGCGACCACGTCGTCTGTTCGTTCATCCCCAACTGCGGCACCTGTCGGTACTGCGCATCGGGCCAACAGTCCATCTGCGACATGGGTGCGACGATTCTCGAGGGTTACCTGCCGGGTGAGCGTTTTCCGATCACCGGTCCGCGCGGCCAGTACGGGGCCATGTGCATGCTCGGGACGTTCAGCCAGTACGGGGTGATCCACCAGAACTCGGTGGTGAAGGTCGATGACGATCTGCCGCTGGACAAGGCGGTACTGGTCGGCTGCGGGGTACCCACCGGGTGGGGAGCGGCGGTCAACACCGCCAATGTTCGCGCCGGTGACACGGTCGCCATCTACGGCGTCGGCGGGATCGGCATCAACGCCGTACAGGGTGCCCGCTATGCCGGTGCGAAGAACGTCATCGCGATCGACCCGCTTGAGAACAAGCGCGAGAAGGCCATGGAACTCGGCGCCACCCACGCCTTCGCCACCGCGGAAGAGGCCCAGGCTGCGATCACCGACATGACCCGCGGCCAGGGCGCGGACTCCGCGATCCTGACCGTCGGACTGATGACGTCAGAGGTGGTGGCGAGCGGTTTCAACGCGGTCGGCAAGGGCGGCACCGTCGTGGTCACCGGCCTGAACAAGCTGATGGAGCAGACCATCGAGCTGCCCGGCTCGATCCTGACCCTGTTCCGCAAGAGCGTGAAGGGCAGCCTGTTCGGCGACTGCAACCCCACCGTCGACATCCCTAAGATCCTGGGCCTCTACCAGAGCGGTGACCTCAAACTGGACGAGATCATCACCCGCACGTACACCCTCGAGCAGGTGAACGAGGGCTATGACGACCTGCTCGCCGGCAAGAACGTCCGCGGGGTCGTCATCCACGAGCACCCGTGAGCTCTGCGGCTCTCAACGGTGAAGCCG
>JBBQFE010000474.1:0-3046 GCA_038321605.1 Mycobacteriales bacterium
TGGTCGTCCGCGAGATCGGCCTGGAAGATGTAGCGGGGGCCCTGGACGGCATGACGCATGGCGGGGCGGTAGGGGTCACGGTCATCTGTCCCGCGCGCTGACATCCGCCGTGCGTCAATTCTCGTCACCGCCAGGATCCAGAATGCCAGGATCACGGCGGCCACGAGTCCATCGGACCAGAAATGGTTGCCGGTAGCCACGACGACGAAGATGGTGAGCACCGGATGTAGCAGCACCCACCAGCGGTGGCGGCTACTGCTGACCGAGACCACGGCCCAGCCGATGAGCAGCGCCCACCCGACGTGAACCGAAGGCATCGCGCTGAGCGAATCAACGGTGATTCCAGCGAGGTTGTAGACGGATTGCCTGTACCTGGCTGCGACATCGACGAAGCCCAGGTCGGGGAGCAGCCGTGGAGGCGCGACCGGAACCAGCTGGATCACCAGGCAGGTCGCGGTGAGCAGCACCAGGACGGTCCGTACCCGTGCATACGCCGATCGATGCCGCACGAACATCCAGAGCAGAAACACTCCCAGACCGCCGAAGTGCATTCCCGCGTAATAGAGGTTGCAGCCCTGCGCCAGCCAGCGGTGGCCGACGATGAGCGACTGGACGGACCGCTCGCTGGGAAGACCCACCACCGCCTGGGCATGTTCGATCCACCGGGCTCGCGCGAAGGCACCCCGGGCGCCCAGCACGGAGACCGAGGCTGCCAGTTGCCACAGCGAATACAGCAGCGCGACGATGGCCGACTCCTGCAGGTAGGGCGCTGCGCGGCGACCCCGGCGTGACCGGACGGCGGCGAACCGGCCGGCCAGCAGAACGGCTGCCAGGGCAGTGCCCTGTTGCCAGTTCAGCTGCAGGTTCACCATGCCAGCACTGTAGTCACCCGGTGCGTCAGGCTTCCTCCGCCGCAATCACGTGCAGCACGGCATTGATCAGCGCCAGGTGGGTGAACGCCTGCGGAAAGTTGCCGAGATGACGCCCGGTCTTCGGATCGATCTCTTCCGCATAGAGCTCGAGTGGCCCCGCGAGTGACAACAGCTTCGCGCACAACGCCCTGGCACGGGTGTGCTCGCCGATCTCGCTGAGCGCCGAGACCAGCCAGAAGGAGCAGATCGTGAAGCTGCCTTCCTCGCCAGTGAAACCGTCGTCGGTCTGTTCGACGCGGTACCGGAGCACCAGGCCATCGACGGTCAATTCGTCTGCAATGGCCAGCACAGTCGCACGGATCCGCGGATCGTCGGCCGGAAGAAAACGTAGCAGGGGAGCCAGCAGCAGCGACGCGTCCAGCGCCTTCGTGCCGTAGTACTGAGTGAACACGCCACGTTCGTCGACACCGTTGGCGAGGATGTCCTGTTTTATCTCCTCCGCGGCCCGCTGCCAGCGGGCGGCCTCGGCGTCCTGGCCGATCATCGAAGCCAGCTTCGCGCCCCGGTCCACCGCGACCCAGCACATGATCTTCGACGACGTGAAGTGTTTGAGACCGCCGCGGACCTCCCAGATCCCCGCATCCGGTTCCCGCCAGTGACGCAGCGCGGCATTGACCTGCTTGCCCAGGATCGGCCAGATCCGGCCGTCGAGATGGTCGGCCGCCTTCGAGTGCAGGTACACCGAGTCGAGCAGTGCGCCCCAGACGTCGTGCTGACGTTGGGTGCTGGCGGCATTACCGACGCGCACCGGCGTCGAGTCGGCGTACCCGGACAGATGATCGAGCGTCGACTCGGCCAGGTCTCGCTCACCACCGATGCCGTACATGATCTGCAGGTCCTCATCCGCCTCTGCGAGGTCGGCGATGAAGGAGAAGAAGTCGACGGCCTCCCAGTCGAACCCGAGGGAGTACATACCCCACAGGGCGAAAGTCGCGTCCCGGATCCAGGTGTAGCGGTAGTCGTAGTTGCGCTCACCGCCGATCGTCTCCGGCAGCGAGGTGGTCGCGGCGGCGGCGATGGCACCGGTGGGTGCGTACGTCAGCCCCTTGAGGGTGAGTGCGCTGCGCTGCAGGTAGCTACGCCAGGGGTGATCGGGGAATCGGCCTCTGGCCAGCCAGTGCTGCCAGTGATGAGCGGTCCAGACCAGCCTGGAGTACGCCTCGCCAAAGTCGGCCGGCGGAGCCTTGCTTCCCCAGGAGAGCGCCACATATCTGACATCACCCTGCCTCAACAGGGTGCGCGATGCCGCCTGGCCCCCTTCCAGTCCCAGCCGCATGTCGGTGGTCAGCGTCAACTGCAGGTCACTACCCTCAGCCGTCGCTCGCGCCTGGTGATACACGTGGTCGGTGTAGCCCCAGCGGACGAACTTGCGTCCGTAGTCCAGCACGGGTTCGCATTCCATGATCGTCTGAACCTCACCCGAGACGCAGCGGATGGTGCGCAGCAGTACATGCTCGGCGTCGTAGTCGGTCGGTGTTCTGCGGTGGGTATGGGAGAACTCGTCCTCGTGCCGCCATGGGCCGATCAGCAGCACATCCCGCACGATGATCCATCCGGTGGCGGTGCCCCAGCTCGTCTCGAGGATCATCGTGCCGGGCAGGTACCGCCGCGCCGCCGGTACCGAGACATCCGACGGTGCAACGCGAAACGTGCCCGCATGCGGGCCCAGCATGGCGCCGAACACACTCGCGGAGTCCATGCGTGGCAGGCACATCCAGTCCACCGAACCACCGGGGGAGACGAGCGCGGTGGTCTCCCCGTCAGAGAGAAAGCCGTAGTCCGCGATCGGGACGGCGCGGGTCGCGGCCGCTGAACGCTCGGTGCTCGGCCACGAGGGCATCTCCACATCCATCCGCACAGGATGCTCCATCCGGTGTTCTTCGGGTGAGCCGACCCACCGGGGGAGGCGGTATCGGCAGCGACTGCACGAATGTTGGCCGTAAATGTGGCCGCGCCATCAGTGCGTTGCTCGTACCCTGATCAGGCGCGTCGAGCATGTCGTGGCCTATCAGCTTCGGCGGCAGGCAATCTGAGAGGGTCTGAAAGTGTCACGCAAGGGCTGGGTGTTGTTCGCATCGATGTGCGTGATCTGGGGTTTGCCGTACCTCTTCATC
>JBBQFE010000475.1:0-3046 GCA_038321605.1 Mycobacteriales bacterium
GCCGTGCAGCACCGCGTGCTGGACCGGCGCGGCACCACGCCAGGCAGGCAGCAGCGAGAAGTGCAGATTGACCCAGCCGTAACGCGGCAGGCTCAGGGTCGGCTCACGCAACAGCGCTCCATAGGCAACCACCGGGCACAGTTCGATACCCAGTTCGCCGGCTGCGGCGAGGAACGGCGGGTCAGAGGGCCGGTCCGGTCGAAATACCTCGATGCCGTGCGACGCCGCCAGTTCCGCGACCGGCGAGGGCTTCGCCGACCTACTACGGCCGCTGGCAGCATCGGGACGGGTCAGCACGCCCACCACCTCGTGCGCCGGGTGATCGATCAAGGCTTGCAGCGCAGGTAACGCCACCTCGGGGGTGCCGGCGAAGAGCAGCTTCACAGACGCGTCCCGTACGGCGGTATCGACGGCAGGCCGGAGACCAGAGTGCCGGCGTGCGGACTTGCCTTGATGACTACCGGAGCCGCAAGGGCGCCACCGGCCCACTCGGCGTGCCGGATCTCCGCCATCGCCCGCCGCCGCGTTTCCGGATCGAGACGGTCGACGAACAGCACTCCGTCCAGGTGGTCGGTTTCGTGCTGGATGCAGCGGGCGAGCCGGGCGGTGCCCTCGACCGTGACGGGGTCGCCGTACATGTTCTGCCCGTGCGCGACCACGTGTTCGCGGCGGACACAGTCCCACGACATGCCCGGGATCGACAGGCACCCTTCGGGACCGTCCTGCAGTTCCTCGGTGGGAAAGTGCAGCACCGGGTTGATCAGGTGGCCCTGCTCGTCCTCGGACACCCGATAGGTGAAGACCCGCAGGCCCACGCCCAGTTGCGGCGCGGCCAGTCCGGCACCCGGCGCGTCGATCATCGTCTCGGTCAGATCGGCCACCAGGCGGCGGATCTCCTTGTCGAAGACGGTCACCTGCTCGGCGCGGATGCGCAGCACGGGATCGCCGAAAAGGCGGATGGGCAGGACGGTCACGTGTCCAGTGTAGGAAAGGACACTTTGCAGGCCGACCACACATTAGTTAGCATGGCTAACGAATGAAAGGATGCTCGTGTCTGAAGCTGCTGCTCATGATCGCCGGATCGCGCTGTCGGTGACGACGGTCGGAATCCTGGCCGCCACCCTGAACTCGTCGATTCTGTTGATCTCACTGCCCGCGATCTTCGCCGGCCTGGGACTGAACCCGCTGGCACCTGCCAACATCTCCTACCTGCTGTGGATGCTGATGGGCTACCTACTGGTGACCGCGGTCCTGGTGGTGACCTTCGGCCGACTCGGCGACCAGTACGGGCGCGCCAAGCTGTTCAACCTTGGTTTTCTGATCTTCACCGTCGCGTCGGTGGCCTGCGCCCTGGTGCCCAACACCGGCTCGGCAGGAGCCCTGGAGTTGATCGGGCTACGGATCGTGCAGGGCATCGGTGGCGCGATGCTGACCGCGAACTCGACCGCCATCATCACCGACGCGTTCCCATCCGACCGCCGTGGCTTTGCCCTCGGCGTCAACCAGGTGGCTGGTATCGGTGGCTCCTTCCTCGGCCTGATCATCGGCGGTCTGCTCTCTGAATGGCACTGGCGCGCAGTGTTCTGGGTGAGCGTCCCGATCGGCATCTGGGGCACCTGGATGGGCTACCGCACGCTGCGTGACAAGCCGCGCGACACGTCCAGACGCGTCTCCATCGACTGGTGGGGCAACCTGACGTTCGGCATCGGCCTGATCGCCATCCTGGTGGCGATCACCTACGGTCTGCAGCCCTACGGTGGCCACACGATGGGCTGGTCCTCACCGAAGGTGCTCACCGGCCTGATCGGTGGCGCGGTACTGCTGATCGCGTTCGGCCTGATCGAGACCCGCGTCGACGATCCGATGATGGACCTGCGGCTGTTCCGGATTCGCGCGTTCGCCGCCGGTCAGGCCGTCAACTTCCTGTCTTCGATGGCGCGCGGTGGCCTGCAGTTCATGCTCATCATCTGGCTGCAGGGCATCTGGCTCCCGCTGCACGGCTACGACTTCGCCAGCACACCGCTCTGGGCAGGCATCTACATGCTGCCGCTCACCATCGGCTTCCTCGTTGCCGGACCTGCCTCGGGCGCGCTGTCGGACCGGTTCGGAGCCCGCGCGTTCTCGACCGGGGGCCTGTTGCTCACCGCCGCGACCTTCGGCGGTCTGATGGCCATCCCCGCCAACTTCAACTACGTCATGTTCGCGGGCCTGCTGGCCCTCAACGGCATCGGCATGGGGCTGCTGGCCGCCCCGAACTCGGCGGCGATCATGAACTCCGTGCCGGCCCGGGAACGCGGCGCCGCATCGGGCATCCGGGCCACCGGCATGAACGCCGGCATGGTGCTGTCGATGGGGGGCTTCTTCACCCTGATGGCCATTGGCCTGGCCAGCCGGCTGCCCGAGTCCATGTACGCGGGGTTGACCAAGCTGGGCATCACGCCCGATGCCGCGAACACGATCTCGCACACTCCCCCGGTGGGAACGCTGTTCGCCGCGTTCCTCGGTGACAACCCGATCAAGGCGCTGGTGTCCCAGGTGGACCCGCAGCAGTTGCAGCCCGGCTCCGGCGTGGACGTTGCTACCCTCACCGGCCGGGAGTTCTTTCCCAATCTGATCTCTGATCCCTTCCGGCATGGACTCGCGATCGCCTTCGGCGCGTCCATCGTCATGCTGCTGATCGCGGCGGTCGCGTCCCTGATGCGCGGCGAGCGGTTCGTGCACGAGGAATCGACCGACGACACCGCCGACCTTGCGACCTCCGGGTCTGGCCACGGAAGCGGCCACGAGAGCGTGGTCGAGGCGATCGCGCGCGAGGGTGCGGCGCTGGACGGGATCCCGGGTCAGGATGTGGCGTACGAGGACGCCCTGGCCGGGCGACCGCGGCGCGAGTAGCCCGGACCGGAAACCGATCCCGGCTAGAAGCCTGTCGAACAACTCGACAGACGACACGGCGTCGGGGTGGCTCAACGTGCTTTTCGAGTACATCTGACAACCTCCGAAGAGGGAACCCTGAATTCGGTGTCCAACTTTCTGGGACCACTCCACT
>JBBQFE010000476.1:0-3044 GCA_038321605.1 Mycobacteriales bacterium
GTGCGCCCGCCAGCGACCCTTCCCAGTCTGTTTCGAGCGTCACCGTCGCGCCCGTGAAGCTGCCGAGATCCGCTGCCTTCAACGACTCTCTGGTGATGGCGCAGCGGAACCTGATTCGTATCGTGCGGTTGCCGCAACTGCTCGTCTTCGCCACCATCCAGCCGGTCATGTTCGTGCTGCTCTTCCGCTATGTCTTCGGCGGCGCGATCCACGTCGCCAACGGCTCGTACGTAGACTACCTAATCCCCGGGGTGATGATCCAGACCGTGGTGTTCGGTGCAACCTCGACCGCAGTTGGGCTCGCCCAGGACATGAGCAAGGGAATCATCGACCGGTTTCGGTCCCTACCGATGGCGCGATCCGCGGTGCTTGCCGGGCGCACCATCGCCGACCTGGTTCGCAACATCTTCGTGGTGCTGCTGATGATCGTCGTCGGCGAACTGGTGGGCTTC
The DNA here is from genome assembly GCA_038321605.1 of Mycobacteriales bacterium. Lineage (GTDB taxonomy): Bacteria > Actinomycetota > Actinomycetes > Mycobacteriales > Jatrophihabitantaceae > Jatrophihabitans_A. Next base: position 453 of record JBBQFE010000476.1, read on the forward strand.
CGCTTTCACAACGGGTTTCTGCCTGCGTTGGCGGCAGTCGGAGTTGCGCTGCTGCTGGGCTATTCCCTGTCGTGGGTCTTTGCCCTGATCGGTCAGGCGGTGTCGGACCCGGAGACGGCTCAGTTGGCGGGGTTTCTGCCGATCTTCCCGCTCGTCTTCGCCAGCTCGGTCTTCACGCCGATCGCGTCGATGCCCGGTTGGCTGCAGGCGTTCGCGAAGGTTCAGCCGATCACCAGGGCGGCCAACTCGGTGCGCGCCCTCACGCAGGGCGGTCCGGTTGCCGACGACCTCGGCTGGACGCTCGGTTGGTGCGCCGCGATCCTGGTCGTGTTCGTGCCGCTATCGGTGCGACGCTACATTCGGCGATAGACCACCCGCAGGCCTGACTACTCGTCGACCTCCGCCGAAACGGTGGCCAGCGCTCCTTTGGAGTGTAGGGACTCCAGGGCGGCGCGGAAGGTCTGGACGAAGCGTGGTTCATCGATGAGGCTGCCGAAGAGGTCGCGTTGGGCGATGAACGCGAGCGGGTTCTCGCGTTGTTCGAGCGCGGCTGTCGTGAGCTGTTCGCTCAGCCGATCCACCACCGTGATCGGGTTACCGTCCTCGTCTACCCCTTCGGCATAACGCGCCCACGCCGCTACGACCAGGGTGGCACGGCGGATCTCGCCCCCGCGGGCGAGTTCCTCTCGGATCACCGGCAGCACCCATTTGGGAATGCGGTCCGAGCTCTCAGCGCAGAGGCGAGCCAGCGTGTCGCGGACTTCCGGGTTGGCAAAGCGTTCGATCAACGTGCTCTTGTACTGCTCGAGGTCCACCCCGGGCACCGGCAGCAGCGTGGGTGTCGACTCGATGTCCATGAAGTCGCGCAGGAACCGGATGAAGACCTGATTGCTGCAGACCTCGTGTGCGTAACGGTAACCGCAGAGGTAACCGAGATAACACAGTGCCTGATGACTGACGTTGAGCAGCCGCAACTTCATCAGCTCGTACGGCTTGACGTCGTGCACCACCTGCACGCCCGCTTCCTCAAGCGGCGGACGGCCAAGCGGAAACTCGTCCTCCACCACCCACTGGGTGAAGGGCTCACACACCACCGGCCACGCATCTGCGATGCCGAATTTCGCAGCGAGCAGTTCCCGGTCGGCATCGGTCGTGACCGGCGTGACGCGGTCCACCATGCTGTTCGGGAATCTGGCGTTGCCCTCGATCCAGTCCGCGAGATCCGGCGAGCGAAGTCGCGCGAACGCCGTGATCATCTTGCGGGCAACATCGCCGTTGCCCTGGATGTTGTCGCACGACATGATGGTGAAGGCGCCGATGCCACGCTCACGGCGGCGTGCGAGGGCTTCTGTGATGAGCCCGAAGGCTGTGGTCGGTACCGCACCGGTCGATGCGTCGGCGACCATGGCAGCGTCTCGGTAGTCGAACTCTGCGGTGACGGGGTGGATGTTGTAGCCGCCCTCGGTGACGGTCAGGGACACGATCCTGGTCTGCTCCGCGGCCATCCGCTCGATCACCGCCTCCGGATCATCCGGTGCCAGCAGATACTCCACGACGGAGCCGATGACCCGCGGCTCGAGTGAACCGTTCGGATGCTTGATGAGCAGCGTGTACAGACCTTCCTGGGCCTGGAGCGCATCGCGCATGGTGCTGTCGCCGGGCAGTACCCCAACGCCGCAGATCCCCCAATCGAGGGCCAGACCCTGATTGAGCAATCGATCGATGTACATCGCCTGGTGGGCGCGGTGAAAGGCTCCGACGCCGAGATGCACGATGCCCACCGTGACCGCTGAGCGGTCGTAGCCGGGGACCGCGACCCGAGGGTCGAGGTCGTGCAGGTGCTCTGGGCGCAGCCCGACGGGAGTGACCATCTACTTCACCGCGCCGAGGGATAGGCCCTGCACGAGCTTGTCCTGGGCGGCGAATCCGGCGATCAGGACGGGCAGCGAGATGGCAACAGTGCCGGCACAGAGCTGCGCCAGGTAGGAGTGCTCGGTCTGGATCAGGGTATTGACGAAGACCGGCGCCGTTTGCGCATTGACGCTGGTGAGCACCTTGGCGAACAGTTGCTCGTTCCAGGAGAAGATGAAGCAGATCAGTGACGTGGCGGCAATGCCGGGCATGGCGATCGGCGCCACGATCTTGCGCATGATCTGTAGCGTCGTCGCGCCGTCGATGGACGCGGCCTCGATGATCGCGGGCGGCACCTCGGCCAGGAAGGATCGCATCATCCACACCGCGATCGGCAGATTCATCGAGGTGTAGAGCACGACGAGCACCCACACATTGTCGGGCAGGCTGATGACCTTCGTGGTGAAGAGATAGATCGGAAGAATGCCGGCCACCGGCGGAAGCATCCTGGTGGAGAGGAAGAAGAACATCGTGTCCGTCCACTTGCGGACGGGCCGCAGCGACAAGGCGTATGCCGCCGGGATTGCCAGCGCCAGCACGAAGATCGTGGAGACGACGCTGGCCATGACCGAGTTGATCAAGGCCGGGGTGATGGAGTTCGTGCTGCCGAACAGAGCGGAATAGTTCGATGTGGTGAGGGGTGCGCCCCAACTCGGCGGGTAGGTCTGAGCCTTGGCGGGT
>JBBQFE010000477.1:0-3041 GCA_038321605.1 Mycobacteriales bacterium
AGACTCGGCGTCGTGCCTGCTGCCGGCGGCGCAGCGCGCTGGCTGCCGCTGGAGGGCGTGGGACCCGTCGAAGGCTACCTCACGCGGGTGCAGTGGACGCCCGACGGCGTCCTACTCGTTCAGGTCATGTCCCGCGACCAGAAGCGGCTCGAGCTGCGCCGCATCGACCCGTCCGGCGGGCAGGTGACGACTCTGCTGTGCGAGGAAGCGGCGGATTGGGTGAACCTGCACGACGACCTGCGCTGCGTCGAGCTGCCAGGCAACCCCGGCTACGCGATCGTCTGGTCCTCGGAACGCGACGGCGCCCGTCAGCTGTACCTGTACGACCAGGGCGGGGTGCTGTTGCGCGTGTTGACCGAGGGGCCGTGGCCGGTGGACGGCGTAGTCGCGCTCGATGAGCTGCGTCGGCTGCTCTACTTCCGTGGCGCGGAATCGCCGCTCGAGGGACACATCTGGCGCGTCAGCCTCGAGGGCGGCACGCCCGAACGGCTCACGCTCGAGCCTGGGATGCACAACGCAGTCTTCGACACGGGCTGCTCCCGTTTTGCCGACCTTCATCACTCGAGCACGATGCAGCCACGGCTGCTGGTCCGCGACGCGAACGGACGCGAGATTCAGCAGATCCACACGACGACCGACCCCGAAGCGGAGCAGCTGGGGCTGCGGCCGCCTGAGCTGGTGACGATCCGCTCGCGGGACGGCGAGACCCTGCACGGTGCGATCTACCGTCCTGTGAACCTGCCTGCCGGCACAAAGTCACCGGTGCTGGTCGAGGTGTACGGCGGTCCGCACGTGCAGAGCGTGAGTGACAGCTGGGGGATGACCGCATCCCTGCGGGCGCAGTTCCTCGCGCAGCAGGGGTTCATCGTGTTCAAGCTCGACAACCGGGGCAGCGCCCGCCGCGGGCATCAATTCGAAGCGCCCCTCTTTCGCGCCATGGCTACGGTAGAAGTGGACGACCAGGTCGACGGCGTGCGCTTCCTCGAAATCCTGCCCGAGGCCGACCTGAGCCGTGTCGGGGCGTATGGCTGGAGCTACGGCGGGTACATGACGCTGATGTGCCTGCTGAAGGCGCCGGATGTCTTTAAGGCAGGGGTGGCCGGCGCCCCTGTAACGGCGTGGGACGGCTACGACACCTTCTACACCGAGCGCTACATGGAGACACCCCAGGCCAACCCGGACGGCTACCGGGAAGCCGCCGCGATGACGCACGCCGGCCGACTTGCAGCGCCGCTGCTGCTCGTGCACGGCATGCTGGACGAGAACGTCCATTTCCGCCACACTGCCCGTTTGATCAACGCCCTGAACGTCGCGCTCAAACCGTACGAGCTGATCGTATTCCCGAGCGAGCGGCACGGTCCCCGCGGTGAAGACCAGCGCGCCGCACTGGAACAGCGCCTGCTCGAGTTCTTCGAGCGCACGCTCTGATATTCACCCATATAACGCCGTGGAGTAGCATTCATCTGATGGTTTGAACTGCGCCGGTGCAGTCCTCGGGAGGCAAACGTAATGGCCACGGACAACTACTGGACTCGGCTGCGAACACGGCGCATCAGCCGGCGGCGGCTGATCGCCGGCACGGGAGTTGTCGCCACCGGTCTGGCGACGGCGGCAACGGCGGGCTGCAGCAGCAGCGCCGGCAACAACGGCAACGGCAACAGCAACAAGGGCGCCGCGATCGGGACCAGTGCGACTGCCGCGGCCAGAGCAGCTTCGCCGGGGGCGCAGGCTCAGGCGACAGGACCGAAGCCCAAGCGCGGTGGCGAGTTCGTCATGGCCCGCGCCGGCAACCTTGCCTTCTCGGATCCACAGCGTTCCAGCGGCGGCACCGACCCGGTCGTCACCCGCCTCTACGCGGAGACGCTGTTCCACCTCGACCAGGGCAAGGCCGTGCCGTACCTGGCCGCTGGGTTCGAGCAGCCGGACCAGACCACGATCACGGTCAAGCTGCGCAACGACATCAAGTTCGGCGACGGCACGCCGCTCAACGCCGCGGCGCTGAAGTTCTCCTTTCTGCGCGGAGCGGACGCCGCCCTCAATGCGCCGCCGCGGCCAACACTCTCGCTGATCGCCTCCATCGAGACGCCGGATGAGTTCACCGCCGTCTTGAAACTCGGCCGGCCCAACGCGCTCTTCCTACCCTCGCTGGCGGGCGACGGCCTCGGCGCCGGCACCATGGTGTCGCCGGCGGCGGTGCAGAAGCTCGGCAACGACGGCTTCACCGCGGCGCCGATATCAGCAGGCCCCTACATCGTCGAGAAGGTCGTGCAGGACGGCGAGTCGACCCTTGTCCGCAACAAAGACTGGCCAATCAAGGCGGCGAATGGCGACGCACTGCCGTACTTCGACCGCGTACGGAGCAAAGTCATCCCCCAGGTGCAGGCACTGGTCGCGGCGCTGTTGGCCGGCGATGTCGACATGATCACGGCGGTCGACCTGTCGAGCGTGAAGCAAGTCAAGAGCACCGGCGGCGCCGGAGTAATCGAAGTGCCGTCATCGGCCTGGCAGACGGTCGAGATGACGACGAACGCCAAGCCGACCGATAACGTGGCACTGAGGAAGGCGATCAACTACGCCCTGAACCGGGACGAGCTGAATCAGCAACTCGCGTTCGGGCTCGGGCAGCCGGCGATCGAGTCACTTTCGGTCGATTCCTGGGTGTACGACAAGTCGCTGCCGAGCTACAGCTACGACCCGAAACAGGCGGCGAGCTTCCTCGCTCAGGCCGGCGTTCCCGATGGACTCGACCTCAACCTCGCCACCTACTCGCCGGTGCAGGCGGAAGCGATCCAGGCTCAGCTGGCAAAAGTGAAGATCAAGGCCACGATCGACAATCTCGAGCTGGCGGTCTACCAGGACAAGTTTCGCACCAAGGGACAGTACCCGATCGGCACGGCAGGCGGACCCACCGAAAGCGGCGAGATGTACCAGTACTTTCTGACCAGGTACGGCAGTAAGGGCAAGTACAACCCGGGACAGCCGACCAACGCGGACTGGGACGACCTGATCGCCAAGATCGAGACGATGTTCGACCAGGAACA
>JBBQFE010000478.1:0-3035 GCA_038321605.1 Mycobacteriales bacterium
GAGCCGTTCCGGCCGAACCTGCCCTGAGCCGACCGGGTCACTCGGTCGGTCCGGCCACCACCGCGCCGTCAGCGATCCGGGTCACGTGAATGCAGTTGCCCGGGCATTCCTTGGCCGAATCGATCACGTCGAGTCGCAGACCGGCAGGCACCGCCACCCGCACGCCCTCCGCCAACTTCAGGTCGCCCGAGGCGTCCTTGACGTAAGCCAGGCCGTCCACGTCGAACTCGAACACCTCCGGCGCGTACTGGACGCACAGGCCGTCACCGGTACAGAGCTCCTGGTCGATCCATACTTCGAGTTCTGCGCTCGCCTCTGTCAACGCTGTGCCCTTCTGCTGCTGCTGATCGTCTGGTGGCGGTCCTGGGTCGACCCGATGGTCCGGGCCGTAACCGAGGCGTAACCAGACACCACAGTAGATGGCGCGCGAATTCATGCCGCGTGTGTAGGGTGAAAATCCTAGGTCTCGAGGTACCCCAGCGATATTGGGAGAGTGCGCAGATGGCGGAAGAGTTCAGCAACGAACACGGTGACCAGCAGGGCTGGTCGCGCCCCGACGCCGCGCAGCTCGCGCAAGAGATCGAACTCCTCCGTGCCCGGCTGGCCGAGTCCCCGCGACAGATGCGCGCCCTGGAGGAGCGCCTGGTCGAGACCCAGTCCAGAGTGGCCTCGCTGAGCGACCGCAACGAGCGGCTGGCCGACACGCTGCGCGATGCCCGCGATCAGCTGGTGACCTTGAAGGAAGAGATCGATCGACTGGCGCAGCCGCCGTCGGGGTACGGGGTGTTCCTGGAAGCCGTCGACGAACATTCCGTGGACATCTTCACCGGTGGCCGGAAACTCCGGGTCTCGGTGTCGCCGGAGGTCGGGATCGACAGCCTCAAGCACGGCCAGGAGGTCATGCTCAACGAGGCGATGAACATCGTCGCCGCCCGCGGGTACGAGCGGGCGGGCGAGGTGGTGACGCTGAAGGAGATCCTCGAGGACGGCGAGCGCGCCCTGGTGGTCGGTCACACCGACGAGGAACGGGTGGTCTATCTGGCCGAGGATCTGCGTGGAGTGAAGATTCGCACCGGTGATTCGCTGCTGATGGAGTCGCGTTCGTCCTACGTCTTCGAGCGCATCCCGAAGAGCTAGTTCGAGGAGCTCGTGCTCGAAGAGGTCCCCGACATCGACTACACCGACATCGGCGGCCTGGCCAGCCAGATCGAGCAGATCCGCGATGCGGTCGAGCTGCCCTTCCTGCACGCGGACCTGTTCCGTGAACACCAGTTGCGACCGCCGAAGGGCATCCTGCTGTACGGCCCGCCCGGTTGCGGCAAGACCCTGATCGCCAAGGCCGTCGCGAACTCGCTGGCCAAGCAGGTGGCCCGCGTGCGCGGTGATGACGAGAAGGGCCGGTCGTTCTTCCTCAACATCAAGGGACCGGAGCTGCTCAACAAGTACGTCGGGGAGACCGAACGGCACATCCGTCTGGTGTTCCAGCGGGCGCGCGAGAAGGCCAGCGAGGGCACGCCGGTCATCGTCTTCTTCGATGAGATGGACTCGATCTTCCGTACCCGGGGCTCCGGTGTCTCCTCCGACGTGGAGAACACCATCGTTCCGCAGCTGTTGAGCGAGATCGACGGTGTCGAGGGGCTCGAGAACGTCATCGTGATCGGTGCCTCCAACCGTGAGGACATGATCGATCCCGCGATCCTGCGGCCCGGACGGCTCGACGTCAAGATCAAGATCGAGCGCCCGGACGCCGAGGCGGCACGCGACATCTTCGCCAAGTACCTGCTGCCGACGCTGCCGATCCATGCCGAGGACCTCGCCGAGCACGGCGGGTCGGCCGAAGCGACCGTCAACGCGATGATCCAGCACACCGTCGAGCGGATGTACACCGAGACCGACGTCAACCGGTTCCTCGAGGTCACCTACGCCAACGGTGACAAGGAGACGCTCTACTTCAAGGCCTTCAACTCCGGAGCCATGATCCAGAACATCGTCGACCGGGCCAAGAAGATGGCCATCAAGGACCTGCTCACCCTCGGCCAGCGTGGCCTGCGGGTGCAGCACCTCTCCGCCGCCTGCGTGGACGAGTTCCGTGAGAACGAGGATCTGCCCAACACCACCAACCCCGATGACTGGGCGCGGATCTCGGGCAAGAAGGGGGAGCGGATCGTCTACATCCGCACCCTCGTCTCCGGCGGCAAGGGCAGCGACGCCGGCCGCGCGATCGACACCGTCTCCAATACCGGCCAGTACCTGTGACCGGTTGAGCCCTACGGGGGCGACCCGGTGTGCCTGGAACGCCTGCGAGCAGCCCGGACCATCTGGCAGCACCACGTAGCCTCAGACCTATGACAGTCACCAGGGTGATGGGCACCGAGGTCGAGTACGGCGTGAGCGTGCCGGGCAACCCCACCGCCAACGCGATGCTGCTGTCGGCCCAGGTGGTCAACGGCTATTCCTCGCTGCTGCCGGGCGGTCGGCGCCGCAGGCCGGGTTGGGACTTCGAGGAGGAGTCGCCGCTCAGGGACGCCCGTGGCTTCGACCTGTCCGGACCCTCCCAGGTGGCGCAGCAGTTTCTCGAGGACGAGGAGGACGCCGGGCTGGCCAACGTCGTGCTGCCCAACGGGGCACGGCTCTACGTCGACCACGCCCACCCGGAGTACTCCACGCCCGAGGTGACGACGCCGCTGGACATCGTCACGTTCGATCGGGCGGGTGAGCTGGTGATGCTGGCCGCGGCACGGCAGGCCGAACGACTGACCGGGACGGTCATCACGCTGTACAAGAACAACACCGACAACAAGGGCGTCTCGTACGGCGCGCACGAAAACTACCTGATGAGTCGTCAGACTCCCTTCGCCGCCATCGTCAGTCAACTCACGCCGTTCTTCGTCACCCGTCAGGTGTTCTGCGGTGCCGGCCGGGTGGGAATCGGCCAGGACGGACACCAGCACGGGTTTCAGATCAGCCAACGAGCGGATTTCTTCGAGGTCGAGGTGGGGCTCGAGACCACCCTCAAGCGGCCGATCATCAACACC
>JBBQFE010000479.1:0-3034 GCA_038321605.1 Mycobacteriales bacterium
GCCGTCGGAGGTGAACGCAGCGTCGTTCAGGCTTGCGTCCAGGTACCCGAGGAACAGTTCCGGCCCACGAACCAGCAGCTCGGGAACACCGTCGGCGTCCGCCCGTACCGTCAGTTCGTTGGCACCCATCGCGCGCCCTTCGCCGTCCGCCGCGGCGTCCAGGTCGCCGAACGGATCGGCCATGGACGACGTCGGCAGCTCCGTGGAGCCGTAGGTTCGCACCACCCTGGTCCCCATGTTCCGATGTGCCTGTCGCACCAGGTCGGCGGGGATGTCGGCACCCCCGCAGACGAAGGTGCCCAGGCTGGACGGTCGGTCGTAGGCTGCGGCCAGACCACGCAGGAACGGGGTGGAGCTGACGGTGAACGTGCAGCGGTGCCGCTCTACCAGCCGGACCGCCTCGTCCGGATCCCAGCGGTCCTGCAGGACCACTGCACAGCCCAGCTCGACCGGCAGCAGCACGCCGTAGCTCAGACCGGTGATGTGACTCAGCGGCGAGGGCATGAACACCCGGTCGACACTGCTCAGGTGACACCACTGGGCCAGGTCCCGGATCTCGGCCAGCAACGTCTGGTGGCTGTGCAGCGCACCCTTGGCCTGCGAGGTGGTGCCGGAGGTGTAGAGCACGACGGCGATGTCGGACGGTTCCGGCTCGGTGACCGAGAGCGGATCGCCCCCTGCCGCCAGCAGTTGCTCGAAGGATCCGGGGCCGGCATCACCGCGCACATCCAGGACCGGAATGGCCCCGACCTGATCGCGGAGTTCGGCGGCGTGCGCATAGCCCCGGTAACTCGACGGTGCGAACACCGCGCGCGGCTGCACCTGTTCGATGATGAAGGCCAGTTCGCGGCTGCGATAGATCGGCACCACCGGCACCAGCACCGCGCCGGCGAGGAAGACCGCCCAGCTCACCACGGTGGTCTCCCACCAGTTCGGCAGCTGCGTGAGCACCCGGTCACCCGGTCGCACCCCGAGCTCGCTCAGACCGTTGGCCAGCCGCCCGGCAGCAGCCAGCAGTTGGCGATAGCTCAGCTCGAAGTCACCGTCGATGATCGCCGGCTGGTCAGGCTGGGCGTCGGCGGCGGCGCGCAGTAGTGCGGCGAAGCTCTGCCCGGGCAGGTCATAGGACACCGCCTGCGGATGGGTCGCGGTCAGCGGGTTCACGGCACCGCCATCTGACGGCGGGCATCGAGCAGCGCAGCGCGATCCATCGAATGCCTCCCGTCGGGCGTCTGAGACCGCGGACTCTCTAGACGCGCAATGTTTCATTAAGGTAACCCCCGATCTTTCATTCGTCCAGTGCCGCTTGACAGCTGATTTGCGCCTTTCTCTTTTGCTGCAAAGGGGAAACATTCCGACCGTCGTAGCGAGTCGAGTCAAGTGGTACTTGACAATCATGTTTCGGCGTTCCACGATGGTCCGCACCCACCCAGAGTCGCTGGAGTAGTCGCCCCAGCAATAGCCCCCGCCATGAGCCGGGCGATCGCCACCGCGGTCGTCCGGTGATGGTGCCGTGCCCTTCTTTGCCAGCCAACAGTCCGGAGACTCCACGATGCGTCGCGAAGACATCGAATTCGACAGTGAGGGCGTTCGCGTCCGAGGCTGGCTGTATCGCCCCGACAACGCCACCGGAGACACGCCTGCAGTCGTGTTGGCCGGCGGGTGGTGCTACGTACGTGAGCTCGTCATGCCCTACTACGCAGAGGAATTCGCGAAGGCGGGGATTGCGGCGCTGATCTTCGATTACCGCAACTTCGGGGTGTCTGACGGGGACAACCGCCAGCATATCGATCCCAATGCCCAGATTCGGGACTACCAGAATGCGCTGAGCTTTCTGGAACGGACCGAGGGAATCGACGCCGACCGTCTCGGTGCCTGGGGTATCTCGTACTCCGGCGGCCACGTGCTGGTGCTCGCCGCCACCGACCCGCGGGTCAAGGCGATCGTCAGCCAGATCCCCGTCACCGACGGGTACCGCAACATGCGCCGGATCCACGGCACCATGGGTTACCGCAAGTTGTGGCAGGCCATCCTGGAGGACCGCCAGCTGCGCTTCGATGATCCGTCCAAGCGCACCTACCTGCCACACGCCAGCGTCACCCCGGAGGAGGAGCTGTCGTCCTGGCCCTTCCCGGAAACGAGAACAACGTTCGCCGCCCTGCAGGAGACGGACGCCCCGCTCTATCAGAACTCCTCCACCATGGAATCGGTGGATCTGCTGCTGAACTATGACGTGAACCCGTTTGCCGTTCGGATCTATGACACGCCGACGTTGATGGTGGTGGCCGAGGGTGACGACCTGACGCTCTGGGACCTCGAGATCGAGACCTTCAACCGGATCCCCACCACGAAGAAGAAGTTGGTCGTGCTGCCGAGCACGTCCCACATGACGCTCTACAGCGACCGGTCGAAATTGGCTGTCGCCGCCGCCCACGCCGCGAGCTGGTTCACCGCCCAGCTCAACCCCGAACAGCCCTAGGAGAGAAGATGGCTTCCACCGAATCACGGATCGTCGACACGGCACTGAACGGCCGCTTCGCCAGTCCCGTATCGAGACGTGCATTCATCACAGCCATGAGCGCGGCTGGGATCACGCTCGGCGTTTCCGCCTGTGGCGGATCGTCCAAGACCGCGGCCGGCGGCTCTGGCGCGTCCGCTGGTGCCACCGGGTCGGCCGGCGCCACGCTCAAGCACGAAAAGACCTGGTGCCAGGTGACGACGCTGTCCAACGACTTCTTCGTCGCGTTCGACGAGGGTGGCAAGCAGGCCAATGCGGCGCTCGGCGTGCAGATGGCGTCCTTCGAGGATCAGGGCAACGTGAACACCGCCATCGGGCAGGTCGGAAACGTCAAGACCGCCAGCGGAAAGTCGATCTTCGGCACCCCGGCGACCGAAGCTCAGGCTGCTGCCGTGACGAAGGCGTGCCAGGCGGCCGGCATCCTGTACGCCAGCTCCTACACCGCTCCGCCGTGGTACACCCCAGCTGATGCCAGCATGTGGGCGCGCTTCATCACGCCGCCGTCGGTGAAGATCG
>JBBQFE010000480.1:0-3032 GCA_038321605.1 Mycobacteriales bacterium
CGACGATGTCTGCATGCCTTTGCCCACGCGCCGGAATATCGGAGGCTGACGAAGCTGGCAGGCTGCTGGACGGTGGGCTAAAACGGAACATAAGCTGCGCACCTCGAAGCCTCAGGCTGAACGTGTCAGCAGCTGCGGACACGCCGGACCGTGCTTTGTACCCTTTGAACCCCAAACCCTGTAACGCAGTGATCGCCTCGGCAGGCACGCCCGATGCTCATCCCCTGCACTCCAGACCGAAACCCGGCCAAGCGACCGTCGGCCGTCGACCGGCTCCCCCCGAGCCAGCCGACAACGACCGCGTTGATCGTCCCTCATGAGAGCGCTGTTAGGTGTAACAAAGCAGCTGTCAATGACGTCCACGTAGCGGACGCCTGTCCTGCGCAGGCGCGCTGCAACGGCGCGGCTGAAATGGGTGGCGTGTGGGTCTTTAGGGTCGTTCTCGATCGACAGGCAGGCTGACCGCGCAGTCCTTCATCGTCCTCGCGTTGTGGGCCGGGGATGCCTGGCTCATCGCAACTTCCCCGCCGAGGGCCGCCACGTTGATGCCGATCCTTCGGTGACATGGGCGCTTTGGCGGGAGTCGCTCCGGCCAACGGTGTAAGTGCTCAGCACGCCGGTCTTGACGTTAGTCCCAGGACCCGCAATGCGAGAGGCGATCGGGTCTGCTGCACGGATAGGTGACAACTACCTGCTCTAGTCCTGAGGGGCTGGGCTGGAAGGATGTCACTGTGTCCAAGCCATATCCCAAGGAGTTCCGCGACGACGTCGTGCGGGTCGCTCGCAACCGTGGTCCAGACGTTGATCTGGAGCAGATCGCTAAGGACTTCGGTATCCATTTCACGACGTTGTATTCGTGGTTGAAGAAGGCTGACGTCGAGGACGGCAAACGCGCCGGGCCGTCGGCGAGTGACTCGGCGGAGTTGCATGCGGCCAGGCGGCGGATCAAAACCCTCGAGCAGGAGGTTGAGGTCCTGCGCCGCGCCGCGGCTTATTTCTCGCAGGCGCATCTGCCGGGAAAATGACGCTTCTATGCCTGGTGTCAAGCCATTGTGGTCTGGAGTTGGCGGAAGACGGCGCGGCAGGCGTAGCGCTTGAGGCAGCGCCGGATCTCGCGGTTGGTGCGGCCTTCAGCCCGTCGGCGGGCGACGTAGTCACGGGTCTCTGGGTGGTAACTCATGCGGGTTCGGACGATGACATCGAAGGCTCGGTTCAGCTGACGATCGCCTGATCGGGTGAGTCGGTGTCGGCTGGTGTTGCCAGAGGAGGCCGGTATCGGGGCGATGCCCCCGAGAGCGGCGAACGCGGCTTCGGAGCGGACCCGGCCGCGGTGGGAATATGCGCAGATGATGATGGCCGCGGTGACCGGGCCGATACCGGGTTGATCTTGCAGCCCGGGCGCCAATGCCTCGGCGAGCTGCGCCAAGGCGCGATGGTTTTCTTTGAGTAGGGCGGTCTGTTCGAGAACGGCGATTGCTAGACGCCGCGCCTCGCGCCGAGCGATGATCAATGGGTCGGATGCGACCGAAGCGCGGCCGGGTCGCCAGGCCCCGATGGCCCGGATCTGGCTGTCACTGAGCGGTTTGCGGGCATCGACCTCGAGATCGATGCTGCGCAGTAGAGCAGTGAGCGCGTTGCGGTTCGCGGTGCGCTGCTGGTCGATGATCGAGCGGGAGGCAAGCAACACCCGCAAGGCTGCCCGCGGGCCGCTCTGCCGTGGCCTAGCGACCGAGTCGTAGTCGCGTCCCAGCACCGCGCGTGCGGCGGCTTCGGCATCCAGTGCGTCGGACTTGCCAGCGTGAGCGTGGCTGGACCGCGGTGCCGGCCGCACTTCGGCGACATCGAATCCGCCCTCGACCAGGGCCGTGGTGATTCCGGCACCGTAGGAGGACGTGCCCTCGACGGCGGCCAGAACGCTGCCGCGAGTGCGTCGCACGATCCAAGCAATCGCCCGAGCATGACCGGCCTTGGAGGTGGGGAACGTTGCGCTGTCGATCACGGCACCAGTGGTACTCGCGAGGAGACAATAGGTGTGGGTGCGTGCGTGGGTGTCGATGCCGACGACGTGTTCGAACAGCTCGGCGACGATGGCCATGGGGTCTCCTGACTCGAGGGCGGACGGACTTTTAGTCAGGCCCGTGGGTCGCTCAGAGACACATCTGTAATGAGTCACACCCGCCGCGAGGGACAGGTGGACAAGCTTCTAATCAAGACATCTGCGCGGACGGGCCGAACCTCGACCCAGCGCGTGGACATGTCATTTTCAAGACACCGCCGTAACGGCGGGTCGGATATACCCGGAGTCACACGCGCCAGACCGAGACCCAGCCTGCCAACCGGCCACGGGCCAGTCATCACCCATTACAGAGTTACCCGCTCGTCCGCGAGCTCGCCGCCGACGGTATCCCCGTCGCGGTGACGTGCCGGGTGCTCACGATCGCTCGTCAGCCCTACTACCGCTGGCTGCAGCAGCCAGTCACCGACGCCGAATGGGCTGAGGCCCACCGAGCCAACGCCCTGTTCGACGCCCACCGTGATGACCCGGAGTTCGGCTACCGGTTCCTGGCCGATGAGGTCCGGGACGGCGGCCAGGAGCTGGCGGACCGGACTGCGTGGCGGATCTGCAGCAGCAACGGCTGGTTCAGCATCTTCGGCAAAAAGAAGCGCGGCAAGAAGGCCACGGTCGGTACCGCTGCTCATGACGATCTCGTGCGCCGTGCTTTCACTGCGCCCGCGGCGAACCAGTTGTGGCTGACAGACTTGACCGAACACCCAACGAGAGAAGGGAAGCTGTATCTCTGCGCGATCAAAGACGAGTGGTCCAACCGCATCGTCGGCTACTCCATGTCGAACCGGATGGAATCATCCATCGCTGTCGCCGCACTTGATTCAGCGGTGGCCCGACGCGGCGGCAACGTGGCCGGCTGCATCCTGCACTCCGATCGCGGCAGCCAATTTCGAAGTCGCAAGCTGCAGCAGGCATTATTCCGTCATCGGATGCTCGGATCCATGGGCCAGGTCGGCTCCGCCGG
>JBBQFE010000481.1:0-3016 GCA_038321605.1 Mycobacteriales bacterium
ACGAACTCGCCGCCGATGAAGTTGCCGTACCGGCTCTCGAGCGAGACGAGGCTGCCGTCCTGTCCGGGTGCTGCGTAATCTGTCATGCCCTGCTCCTTGGTGCCTCGGAAGGTGCAGGCCGCGCCCGGCGAACTGCCGTGCGGCGTGCAGGTGTGATGGCAGGCACGTTAGGAGCCGCAACGTTGCAAGGACGTTGCAGCGGGATTTCAGCCAGATCCTCGGCGCAAGCGCGGATCTGGCCAGTGGTCAGCTGCGGTAATCGGAGTCCAGCTTGGCGATCTCGGCGCGGGCGAGTGGCCGCAGCGGCGAACCGACCGGAAGCACCGCCAGCTGCCGCTGCCACATCTGCAGGTCGTCGGCACCCCAGCGGGCCCTGGTCCAGCTGACCATGAGTTCCGGTCGGCCCGAGTCGAGTACCGCCACCCGAAGGCGGCGCTGCAGCTCGTCGCGGTAGTCGCACACGCCCGGGGCTTCGGACTGCGGCAGCAGCGGACCTCGGTAGGTGGCCAGTGCCTGCTGCAGCTGACCTGCGGCGAGCAGGCCCTGGACCGCTGTCCAGTCGGCGTCGACCTCGCCGAGCAGTCGGTACGGCCGGGACGCCAGCACATCCTCGCCGAGCAACGCCCGCAGGCGGACCAGCTCCGCGCGCATCGTCGAGCTGGTGACGTCCTCGGGGTACAGCAGGCAGGACAGCTGATCGCCGGTCAGGCCATCCGGGTAACGGGACAGGATCACCACGATCTCGCTGTGCCGCCGGCTCAACCGGAGGGTGCGGCCCTCGAGTTCCAGGCTGCAGTCCGGTCGGCCCAGTCCCAACAGTCGCAGCGGCAGCCTACGTCCGAGGCCGGACCGGTCGCTGTCGTCGAGGCGGTCGCCCGGTGCGCCTGGCGGCCGGCGCCGCGGGATCGGCCACGATCGGAACACCCCGTGCCCGTGACTCTCGACCGCGATGATCCGGGCCAGTTCGGATTCCGCCATCCGGGCCGCCGCCCGAATCATGGCGATGGTCTGCGGGGTGGCGACGTCCGGGCCGCCGGTGATGTCGACGATGCCGAGAATGGCCTGGGTGACCGGATCGTGGATGGGCGCGGCGGCGCAGCTCCAGCGCTGCACCGGGCGGGCGAAGTGCTCGGCTGCGTGGATGATCACCGGTGCGTCGAGCCGGAGCGCGGTGCCCGGTGCGTTGGTCCCGGCATTGGCCTCGTCCCAGCGGGCACCCTCGACGAAGTTGATGGCCTCGGCCCGCCGCAGCACACCCGGCTGACCGCAGACCCAGAGCAGCTGGCCATGCTCGTCGGCCACCGCCATCAGGGAATCGCAGTCCTCGGCGGCCCGTCCGAGTACGTCGTAGAGCAGCGGGAAGACCCTGGACAGCGGGTGGTCCTCGCGGTAGTCCCGAACCAGGTCCGGCTCGAGGGTGATCGGTGCGGCCGACCGGTCAGCGCTCACGCCGGCCGCGACGGAGCGCAGCCAGGAATCGGCGATCACGCTGCGGACAGACGACGTGCGCCGTTCGGTGGTACCGCTGAGCAGCGCCTCCTGGGCACGGCGGATCGGATACCCGCTGGACCGTGCGCCGTCCTTCACTGCCCCAGTGAAGCCCACCACGCTCGGTTACGCCACCGATCGGCAGGTTTGGTTGGGGTACGTACTGTTGCAGTGTGTCGTCGAACAGTGCGCGGCCCGAGCAACAACTACTGCTACGGAGTTGCCTTGTCCACCGACGCCATCGTCCTGCTGAAGCAGGACCACAAAGAGATCAAAGCGGTTTTCTCGCAGTTCGAGAAGGCCGGTAAGAACGCGACAAAGGCCAAGGGCGACCTGGTCGCCAGAATGATCCGGCTGCTCACCGTGCACACCTACATCGAGAACGAGGTGATGTACCCCGAGGTTCGTCGGCTGCTGCCCGACCTCGAGGACGATGTGCTCGAGTCCTACGAGGAACACCACGTCGCCGATGTGCTGGTCATGGAGCTGCTGGCGCTCAGCCCCGACGCGGAACGCTTCGACGCCAAGACGACGGTGCTCATCGAGAACGTCACGCACCACATCGAAGAGGAAGAGCGGGACTGGTTCCCCAAGGTACGGGCCGGACTGGGCCGCAAGCAGCTGAGTGAGCTAGGTGAACGCCTGCTCGAGGCCAAGGCGAAGGCGCCGACGAGCCCAGCTCAGCCCTCCGCGTTGAAGAAGACCATCGACGCCGTACTCAAGTAGTTCGGACTCAAGTAGTTCGGACTCAAGTAGTTCGGCTGTCACGCGGGCAGTGGGTCGACGGTGGCGTCGGTACCGGTCGGTTCGAGTTTGACCAGTGCCACGCCGCCGACGATGCAGGCGCCGCCCACGAGCTGCAGTAGGTGCGGCCATTCGCCCAGCAGCAGCCAGGCGGCCAGCACCGCGAAGAGCACCTCGGTGAGCGCGACGAACGAAGCAACCTTGGCCCCGAGCCGTCCGGCCGCGGCGATCCCCGTGAGATAGGCCAGCACCGTGGGGATCAGTACGAGTACCAGTGCGGGCACCCACCAGCTGAATTCCGTCGAGGCCAGCCGCGCGTGGCCGGACGTGGTAACCAGCGGCACCACCCCGATCGCCCCGGCGACAGCGACTGCCACCGCGCCGACGGTCATGCCGCCGGCGGTGAGCAGTAGCGGCGGCAGATCGTCGTGCTGCCGTGAGGCCATCACGAAGTAGGCCGACAGGCAGACGGCCGCGGCTAACCCCCAGGCCACACCAACCGGATCGACCGACACTGAGCCACCGACCCCGACGACGAAGGCCATCCCGACGATGGCCAGGGCTGCGCCGAGCGCGGTCGAGCGTCCCGGCGGACGACGCGTCTGCCACCAGTGGAAGCAGATGATCAACACCGGCGCGAGGTACTCGATCATCAGGGCAACGCCGACCGACAGGTGGTGCACCGCGTTGAAGAAGCAGATCTGCAACCCGGCGACCGCGACGACGCCGTAGAGCAGCAGCGAACGACTGTTGTTCCACAACCGATGCCAACGTCCCCGGAGCA
>JBBQFE010000482.1:0-3000 GCA_038321605.1 Mycobacteriales bacterium
AAGGGCGAACTCGCGGGAGAACTCGACCAGATCGTGGTCCTCCAACTGCGCGGCGGCGTCGGTGATCCGGCTCAACAGGCCGATGGTGAGGTTGACGCCGATCTCGTCGACGTGGTCGACGATCCAGACGTAGCGGTCCCAGCAGCGCTGGATGGCATCGACCCGGCGTTCCTGTTCCCGGCGCAGGGCTGTCTCGGCCAGCGCTGCCTCGTCGGCCCGCCGTCGCTGCCTGGTCGAGGTCTGTGCGGCGGCAAAGGCTATGACAGCGGCGACCAGCGCACCGGCCCCACCGAAACCCGGCGACAGGAAGAAGTCCACCAGAGCCACCTCCTCCCGCCGCCTGTGGCTGACCTGGCGGCTTGCCACGGCCGGTGCACAGCGTAGAGACCGGCGGGCACGAACACGACGGCTAGGGTTGTCGGGTGGAGGATGTCGTTCCCTATGCGGTCGTCGTCGGCCTGATTGCGGCCGCGGTGCTGCTGGCCGCCCTGTCCAACCGGGTGAGCGAACGTATCCGAGTTCCGGCCCCGGCCATCTTCCTGATCGTGGCGGCCGTGGTCTCGGACATCGTTCCCAGCCTGGGTGGCCTGCCGGTCAAGATCGACGAGCGGATCGTCACGGTGGCGCTCATCTTCATCCTTTTCGACGGCGGCATGCACATCGGCTGGCGGCGGTTCCGCACCGCGGCCGGGGCGGTGTTGTGGGTCGGTGTGGTCGGGACGGTGGTGACCGCCGGTGCCCTGGCCACCGCCGCGCATCTCCTGTTCGGGTTCAGCTGGTCGACGGCGCTGCTCATCGGTACCGCGCTGTCGCCCACCGACCCGGCAGTGGTCTTCTCTGTGCTGGGCCGCCGGGAGATCGCCGGGCGGTCGGGCACGATCCTGGAAGGGGAGTCGGGCGCCAACGATCCGGTCGGAATCGCGCTCATGGGGGTGTTGCTCGGTGCTGGTGGCTCCGGCTTCGGCGCGGTGCTTTCGGGGGCCGGAAGCTTTGCGCTGCAAATGGTTTCCGGAGGGTTGGTGGGATTGGCCGGCGGCTTCGCGATGACCTGGCTGATGCGCCGGAGTCGGCTCCCCAACGAGGCGCTCTACCCGATCCAGGCGCTTGCCTGCGCGCCGATCATCTATTCCGCCGCCACTCTGCTGCACGGGTCCGGCTTCCTGGCGGTATTGCTGGCCGGGATCGTGGTGGGGGACGTCCGGGCGCCGTACAAGCGCGAGATCGAACGGTTCTCCTCGGGCCTTTCCAGCCTCTCGGAGATCGTGGCGTTCACCGTGCTTGGGCTCACGGTCTCGATCCGCGAGGTCCTTCGTCCCGAGCAGATCTGGGTGGGACTGGCGATCGCCGGCCTGCTGATCCTGGTGATCCGGCCGCTGCTGGTCGGCGGCCTGCTCATCCCGATCAAGCTGCGTCGGGGCGAGCGGTTGTTCGTGCTGTGGGCCGGTTTGAAGGGTGCGGTGCCGATTCTGCTGGGCACCTTCATCGTGTCCGCAGGTGTCCCGGAGGCGGCCCGAATCTACGGCATCGTCTTCGTGGTGGTACTGATATCGGTGGTGGTCCAGGGTGGCCTGGTGCCGACCGCCGCCCGGCTGCTCCACGTTCCGATGACCGTCGTGGAGCCCGAGCCGTGGTCACTGGGCATGCGATTCCAGGATGAGCCGCAGGGGATGCACCGGCACATCGTCGGAGTGGGGTCGCAGGCCGACGGGGCGACCATTCGCGACCTGCCGATCGGCGAGTTCGCCTGGGTCAGCATCGTCAGCCGGGACGGCCAGTTGCTGAACGTCCGCGGTCAGAGCCAACTGCAACCCGGGGACGAAGTGCTGTTGCTGGCCGACCCCGGGGTCAAGTTGGCGCCGGTGTTCGACGCGCCCGGTGGCCGACCACCGCTGCACCCGAAAGGGTAGAGAACTCGGGGCCGATCTGGTCGAGAGCAGCGAGGGACGGGCGGTCGGTCAGTTGCTCTCCGGATCCGCCGACCGGCGCCAGCGGATACCGGCCTCCAGGAAACCGTCGATGTCGCCGTCGAACACCGCGGACGGGTTACCGACCTCGAAGTTCGTCCGCAGGTCCTTGACCATCTGGTAGGGGTGCAGCACGTAGGACCGCATCTGGTTGCCCCAGGAGTTCCCCCCGTCGCCGCGCAGGGCGTCCATCGCCGCCTTCTCCTCGTCCTTGCGGCGAACGAGCAGCTTCGCGGCCAGCACGGTCATCGCCGAAGCCCGGTTCTGGATCTGGCTGCGCTCGTTCTGGCAGGAGACCACTATGCCGGTGGGGATGTGAGTGATCCGCACCGCCGAGTCGGTGGTGTTGACCCCCTGACCGCCCGGCCCTGACGATCGGTAGACGTCGACCCGCAGTTCCTTCTCGTCGATCTCGACGTGGTCGCTGCTGGCCACGACGGGGATCACCTCGACGCCGGCGAACGAGGTCTGCCTGCGCCCCTGGTTGTCGAAGGGGGAGATGCGTACCAGCCGGTGGGTGCCCTGTTCGACCGACAAAGTGCCGTAGGCGTAGGGGCTTTTCACCTGGAAGGTGGCCGACTTGATGCCGGCCTCCTCAGCGTAGGACGTGTCGTACACCTCGGTGGGATAGCCGTGGCGCTCGGACCACCGCAGGTACATGCGCATCAGCATCTCGGCGAAATCCGCGGCGTCCACGCCGCCGGCCTCCGACCGGATGGTGATCAGCGCCTGCCGGACGTCGTACTCACCGGAAAGCAGGGTGCGCACCTCCATGGTCTCCACATCGCCGTGCACGGCGACCAGTTCTTCCTGCTCCTAGACCATGGTGACCGGGTCGTCCTAGGCGAGTTCGAACAGCACATTCAGATCGTCGAGACGCTGCCGCAGGTCCTGCACCTTCTTCAGCTCGGTCTGGGCGTGGGAGAGCTGGCTGGTGACCTGCTGGGCCTTGTCCTGGTCGCTCCACAGGTCGGGCACGCTGGCCTGCTCGGACAGTTCCGCGATGGTGCCCTTCAGTCGCTCCACGTCCACGACC
>JBBQFE010000483.1:0-2985 GCA_038321605.1 Mycobacteriales bacterium
AGCTCGGTGACACCCAGTTGCCCCAGGAATGGCAGCGCCAGCAGCAGGATCCCAACGCGTCCTGGCACGATCACCGGATCCACTGGATGGGAGTGCAGCGGCCGCCGATCGTCGCGGCGAATCCGGCCACCGACCATGTCATCGGAACCTGGCGGGTCCGGATGACCCTCGCCGGAAGGCCGATCACCCTGACCGGGACGCTCAACTGGACGGCGCTGCAGCCGGTTCGACAGGGCTCATCGACACACCGCCTGGAACTGTTCCTGGGATTGGGCGGGCCACTCGGAGTCGCCGCGGGCGCTGTGTGGATACTGCGCAGGCGCCGCCGGGGCGGACCCCCGGCGTCGTCGGTGCGTGACCGTCTTCCTCAGGTGGCGGCGGATCCCCCGGTAACGGCGGCGAATCTGCGCAGCCGCAAGCTGTTGGACACGACGAACACAGAGCTGAGTGCCATCGCCGCACCGGCAATGAGCGGATTGAGCAGACCGGAGGCCGCCAACGGCAACGCGGCCACGTTGTAGGCGAAGGCCCAGAAAAGATTGCCCTTGATCGTCCGCAGCGTTGCCCTGGACAGCCGGATGGCGTCGACCGCCGCTCGCAGATCGCCGCGGACCAGCGTCAGGTCCGAGGCCTCGATGGCCACGTCCGCGCCGGTGCCCATCGACAGCCCGAGGTCCGCGGCCGCCAGCGCGGCCGCATCGTTCACTCCGTCGCCGACCATGGCCACCACCCGACCCTGGTGTTGCAGCTCGGCGATGACCGCCACCTTGTCGGCCGGCAGCACCTCGGCGTGCACCTCTGTGATGCCCACCTGCGTGGCGACCGCCTGGGCGGCACGAGCATTGTCGCCGGTCAGCAGGACCGGCCGCAGCCCGAGTGCGATCAGCTCCCGGACAGCCTGGGCAGAGGTCGGCTTGACCGTGTCGGCCACCACCACCACGCCGAGCGCAGTGCCATCGCGGCCGACCCACACCGGGGTGTGGCCCTCGAGTTCAGCAGCTGCTGCCGCGTCGAGCAGCTCGGCGGGCAGTGGCGCAGCGCAGCGATCGGCGAGCCAGCCGCGACGGCCGGCCAGCGCTACCTGGCCGCCGACCGCACCGGACACGCCCAGCCCCTGGTGGCTGTCGAAGTCCTGCACGCCATCGAGCGGGATGTCGAAGCTCTGCGCGGCGTAGGCGGCGATGGCCCGACCGATCGGGTGCTCCGAGGCGTGCTCCAGCGGCCCCGCGATGTTCAGCACGTCCTCGCTTGAGCTGCCCGCGACGGGGAAAACTGCCGTGACGCTCATCTTTCCGGTGGTCACCGTGCCGGTCTTGTCGAGCACGATCGTGTCCACCCGACGCGTCGACTCGAGCACCTGCGGACCCTTGATCAGAATGCCGAGCTGCGCGCCGCGTCCGGTGCCGACCAGCAGCGCTGTCGGGGTGGCCAGCCCGAGCGCGCACGGGCAGGCCACGATCAGCACCGCGACGGCAGCGGTGAACGCCGCAGCTGCGCCGCCACCGGTGACCAGCCAGGTGAGCAGAGTCAGCAGCGACAGGACGAGGACGACCGGGACGAAGACCGCCGACACCCGGTCGGCGAGTCGCTGGACTTCGGCCTTGCCGTTCTGGGCGTCCTCGACGAGTCGGGCCAGCTGCGCCAGTTCGGTGTCGGTCCCGACCCGGCTCGCCCGCACCACCAGCCGGCCGCCGGAGTTCACTGTGGCTCCGACCACCCGATCACCGGGACGGACCTCGACGGGCACGGATTCACCTGTCAGCATCGACTCATCCACCGCTGAGCTGCCCTCGACGACAATGCCATCGGTCGCGATCTTCTCTCCGGGCCGGACGACGAACCGGTCACCGACGCGGAGTTCCGCCACCGGGATCTGGCGTTCGGTGGGTGTGCCTGTGCTCGGATCACCGTCGCGGAGCACGGTCACGTCCTTTGCGCCCAGATCGATGAGTGCGCGCAGGGCAGCGCCGGAACGCTTCTTGGCGCGGGCCTCGAAGTACCGCCCGGCCAGCAGAAAGACCGTGACCGCAGAGGCAACTTCCAGGTAGAGGTCGCTCTGTCCGCTACCACGTTCGGCGAGCAGGCGAAAGGTCATTCGCATTCCCGGCATGCCCGCGTCGCCGACGAAAAGCGCCCACAACGACCACAGGTACGCGGCGGTGACGCCGAGGGAGATGAGGGTGTCCATGCTGGCTGCGCGGTGCCTGGCGTTGGCGACCGTAGCCCGGTGGAACGGCCAGGCGCCCCACACGACGACCGGGGTGGCCAGCACCAGCGAGGCCCATTGCCAGTTGCGAAACTGCAGCGGGGGCACCATTGCCAGCACGAGTACGGGCAATGCCAGCGCAGCCGAGACCGCCAGCCGTTGGCGCAGGCCCGCCGCATCGTCGGGTTCGGGTGCGGGATCTGCCGAGCTGGCCGGCGGAGCGGGCAGTGCAGCGGTGTATCCGGTCGCTTCGACGGTGGCGATCAGATCGGCCTCGGAAACCGCGTCCGGAAAGGCAACCCTGGCCTTCTCGGTCGCGTAGTTCACCGAGGCGGTGACCCCGCCGAGCTTGTTGAGCTTCTTCTCCACCCGTGCCGCGCACGAGGCGCAGGTCATGCCGCCGATGGTCAGCTCGACGGTGCGCAGGTCCACGGGAGGTGGCGCGGTGCCGGGTGCGGTGCTCATCGCAGGATGCTCCTGTCCGGGGGCTGGCTCAGTCGGTGACGAGGTGGTAGTCGCCGGCTTCGTCGAGTGCGGCGAGCAGCACCTCGTCCGAGAGCGGCTGGCTGCTGGTCACGTGCACGCTGGACGTCCCTTCGGCGTCGAGGTCGACGGTCACCGCAGTGACCTCATCGAGCGCGATCAGTTCGCTGGTGACGGCGTTCACGCAGTGTCCGCAGGTCATTCCGGTCACGCGATAGGTGGTATCGGCCATCGGTGGGCTCCTTGTTGTCGAGGTGTTGGCTGGGCGGTGCTCTCCTGGCCGCCCGTTCAGGTCC
>JBBQFE010000484.1:0-2983 GCA_038321605.1 Mycobacteriales bacterium
GTGATGGCCAGAGTCACGCTGTCCGGCGACCGAACCGGGTACGGCGCCGAATCCGGGCTGGTGACGGTTACACTGCCTGGCATCGCGCCTCGCCAGGCCCGCAACTGTGCGGTGGACCCCGCTACCGGTGTCGACGACGTGGTGGAGGTACCCGCTGGCACCACGGCCGGGACGATGACGTACTCGGGCACCCTGCACAGCGCGAAGGGAACCATCACGGTGCTGACGCCGGTGACCATCGGGTTTCACATCATCGCGGGCTGAGCGTTCTGTCTGGTGTCCCGTGGGTGCCGGCTCATCGCTGGCGGCGTGCCGGCGCAGCGCAGCTACGGGCTTACCGCCTCACCGCGTAGGTGGACCGCGTCAGTGCAGGACGAAGGTGTCGATAGCGACCGCGACGAAGATCAGTGCCAGGTAGCTGTTGGAGAAGTGGAACAGCCGCATGGGCTTGCCGGCCTCGCCACGTCTGGTCGCGGCGAGCAGCCGGTGGGCCTCCAGCAGCAGCACTGCGCCGGCGACCATCGCGACGGCGCCGTACACCCAGCCGGTGGCCAGCGGCCAGAGCACCAGGGTGGTGGCCACCGTCACCCAGGAGTATCCGACGATCTGGCGGGCGACCTTGAGCGGGGTCGCGACGACGGGCAACATCGGAACGCCGGCTCGGGCGTAGTCATCCTTGTAGCGGATGGCCAGTGCCCAGAAGTGCGGTGGCGTCCAGAAGAACACGACGAGGAACAGCACCACGGGCGCCCAGGCCAGTGAATGAGTGACCGCCGACCAGCCGATCAGTACCGGCATGCAGCCTGCGGCGCCACCCCACACGATGTTCTGCGACGTACGGCGCTTGAGCAGCATCGTGTACACGACGACGTAGAACAGGATCGCCACCGCGGTGAGCGAGGCGGCGAGCCAGTTGGTGGTCAGGCCCATGCCGAGCACCGCGATGATCCCGAGCAGGGCTCCGAAGACGAGCGCGCCGGTAGGCGAGACCTCGTCGCGGGCCAGCGGCCGGTGACCGGTGCGGCGCATCAGCGCATCGATGTCCCGGTCGACGAAGCAGTTGAGTGCGTTCGCGCTTCCCGCGGCGAGGGTTCCGCCCACCAGGGTCGCTAGCACCGTCTGCCAGCTGGGCAGGCCGTGGGCGGCCAGAATCATGGCGGGCAGTGTGGTGACCAGCAGCAGCTCGATGATGCGAGGTTTGGTCAGGGCCACGTAGGACCTCAGCACTGCCTTCGCCGAGCGCGCTGCACCTGCGGGTGGGCCAACCGTGGAGGGGGCCACCGGGGTCTGCGTCACCTGCTCAGGGTAGCTGTCGGCAGAAGCTCTTCGGCACGTCGAGTCAGGCCAGGTGGAGCAGCGTCACACCGGAGGCCGACCGGAACCGGTGGGGTCGCCCGACCCGCGCCGCACCGGCTGGGAACTCGATCTGAATCCGACAGTAAAAAGGTTGCCAACCCGCCCGCGACGTCGAACTGAAAGCGGTTAGGCTCGACGTGCTCAAACCCGGAAAGACCGCAGATCAGGAGAGGCACGTGTCCCAGACCCCAGACGGCCTTGCAGAAATCGTCCAGAAGTACCCGAAGTGGTGGACGGAACTAGATTCCAAGGCGGTGGACACGGCCAGACTGCTGGCCGCCGACGCGGTTCAGAAGGTCGGTAACGGCCACCCCGGGACGGCGATGAGCCTGGCCCCGCTGGCCTACCTGCTCTTCCAGAAGGTCATGCGCCATGACCCGTCCGACCCGAGCTGGGTCGCCAGGGACCGTTTCATCCTGTCGAACGGGCACTCCTCGCTGACCCTGTACTGCCAGCTCTTTCTCAACGGATACGGCCTCGAGCTCGAGGATCTGCGCTCGTTGCGGACCTGGGGTTCGCTGACCCCCGGCCACCCCGAACACGGCCACACCATCGGAGTCGAGACCACCACCGGCCCGCTCGGGCAGGGCGTGGGCAACGGTGTCGGCATGGCGATGGCGGCGCGGCGCGAACGAGGCCTGCTCGATCCGGACGCCGCGCCCGGCGAGTCGGTCTTCGACCACCACATCTACGTGATCGCCGGCGACGGCTGCCTCGAGGAGGGCGTCTCGGGTGAGGCCTCGAGCCTCGCGGGACATCAGCAGCTGGGCAACCTGATCCTGCTGTGGGACGACAACCACATCTCCATCGAGGACGACACCAATGTGGCGTTCTCCGAGGACGTCATCAAGCGGTACCAGGCCTACGGCTGGCACACGCAGTACGTCGACTCCGGCGAGGATATCGACGCACTGGAGAAGGCGATCGCGAAGGCCAAGGCAGAGACCGACCGGCCCTCGTTCATCGCGGTGCGGACCATCATCGGCTGGCCGGCGCCGACCAAGCAGAACACCGGTAAGGCGCACGGCTCGGCCCTCGGCGACGACGAGATCCGCGCCACCAAGGAATTCCTCGGCTTCAACCCTGACGTCACCTTCGCGGTGGCCGACGAGGTGCTCGCCCACGCCCGAGCGGTGGTCGATCGCGGACGGGCGGCCCACGCCGAGTGGCAGCCGGCCTTCGATGCCTGGGCTGCAGCCAACGCCGACGGCAAGGCACTGCTCGACCGGATGTCCACCCGCACCCTGCCCAGCGGCTGGAGCGAACACCTTCCGATCTTCCCGACCGAGAAGGACGGCAAGGCGAACACCCTTGCCACCCGCGCCGCCTCGGGCAAGGTGCTCGGCGCGATCGCGGGAGTGCTGCCCGAGCTGTGGGGCGGTTCGGCCGACCTGGCCGAGAGCAACAACACCACCATGGAGGGCGAGCCCAGCTTCATACCTTCCGACCGGCAGACCAAGACCGGGGCGGGTGGGCCGTACGGGCGCACGCTGCACTTCGGTATCCGGGAACACGCGATGGGTTCGATCATGAACGGCATCACGCTGCATGGCGGCACCCGGGTCTACGGCGGAACGTTCCTGGTGTTCAGCGACTACATGCGACCGCCGGTCCGACTGGCCGCGCT
>JBBQFE010000485.1:0-2981 GCA_038321605.1 Mycobacteriales bacterium
AGCAGCAGGTCCGCGCCGGCGTCGATCTCGGAATCCGCCAGCGTCATGCCGGCCTCGATCGCCCGCTGGGCTTCCTCGAGGGTGAGCGCGTCCACGCGGTCGATCCGGCCGCTCGACCGGCGGACCTTGAACTCGCTGATCGCCGGATCGGTGTCGGCATCGACCCCCAGATCGGCGAGACGGACGGTGGCGCCGGCAATGTCTGCCAACACGTTCACCGCCCCACCCCCGGCGAACAGGTGGGCCACGAGCTGTGCGGTCGCCTCGGCCGGCCTTGCCGAGACACCGGCCTCGGCGATGCCGTGGTCGGCGGCGAAGATGACCAGCCGTACCCGTCGGAAGTCGTGCGGCGGGCACTGTCCCTGCACGGAGGCTGCCCACACCGACAGCTCCTCCAACCTGCCCAGCGCCCCGACCGGCTTGGTGAGTTCGTCCTGGCGAAAACGGGCGGCGTTCGCGGCCTCGGAATCGGGGTAGTCCATACCTTCGACCGCGGTCTCGAAGCGGGTACGCGAGGGCTGTTCGGGTTCCATGCTCACTCATCCTGCCCGGTGCTGCTGTTGACCGGATGAGCGGCGGGCCCGGTGGTGCCAGGCCGGAACTCGACAGCCACGTCGAAGGCCGCCTTTCGGGCGGCACGACGCAGCGCGAGCAGGACCGGGCGCCCGACGATCAGGATCGCAGCGGCGGTCGCAACCCCGCGCGGAAGATCGAAGGACAGACTGGTCGTGGTCGAGAACGCGATCCAGCGGTGCAGGTTCTCTGCCAGTGGAGCGCCGGCCACGAACGCGACCGCCGAACCCCCGCCGAGGTCACCTGCCGCGAACGGCCAGAACCACAGGTTCATCACGAAGCCGTACCCGATGCCTGCGATGAAGCCGTAACCGGCGAGCATGCCGAGCTCCGGCCTGCCGCTGAGACGGGGTAGCAAACCCGCGCCGAGACCTATCCAACCGGCGGCAAGCATCTGGAACGGCAGCCACGGGCCACCGCCGCCGGTGAGGGCGGCGGAGGCGAACATCGCGACGTTGCCCAGCAGAAAGCCGAAACCGGGCCCGAATACCCGGCCTGCCGGCACCAACAGGAAGAACATCAGCTGGACGCCGGTGACACCGCCGCTCAGCGGGCGCAGCAACGCCGAGACACCCGACAACACTCCCAACAGGGCGACCGCCTTGGCGTCCATGCCGCCGCCTGCCAGCTGGGTGGCCACCACCGCCAGCAACAACGGCAGCATCAGCACGAAGATCCAGGGCGCGTCGGTGGCGTGGCCGTCATCGCCGTGCACCGTTAGGATCAGCGGCCACAGGAACGCCGCGATGCCGACAACGGTGACCACCACCAGCGTGACCACGGCGGCGGGCAGCAGGATCACGGCATGGGTCCGGCGCGTCTGTCGGTCATTGCCGGTCTGACGGCTTCGGCGGTTTCGCAGCGAGAAGGTACTCATGGCCGCGCCGCCATGCTCCGGCCCACATCGGCGACGGTGAGATACGGCAACGGGCTGAGCACCTTGGCGATCTGGGGCGCGAACACCGGCGAGTGGGTCACCACCGTGCGGGTCGGTCCATCGGCGACGATCTCGCCGTCGGCCAGTACCACCGTCCGATCCGCCACCTCGGCGGCGAGCTCTACGTCGTGGGTGGCGAGCACCAGCGCGTGACCTGCCCCGGCCAGTCTGCGAAGAGCGATGATCAACCTTTGTTTTGCGGGGTAATCGAGGCCCCGGGTCGGCTCGTCGAGCAGGATCAGCGGTGGCGCGGCGGTCAGGATCACGGCCAGCGCCAGGGCCAGTCGCTGACCCTCCGACAGATCGCGGGGATGCAGCGCGGGCGCCACCGGCCCGGCCAGCTCGGTGAGCAGGCCATGGCAGGTGCCTTCCGGGGCAACGCTTTCCCGGTCAGCACCACGGCATTCGCCCTCGACGCTGTCGGAGTACAGCAGATCGCCGGGTTGCTGCGGCACCAGACCGACGGCGCGGATCAGGTGCCGTCCGCGCAGAGTTCGCGGGTCGACACCGTCGGGTGCACCGCTGCCGAACCCGATCCGTACGGCGCCGCCGGCAGGTTTCACGAGTCCGGTGAGGGCGGCCAGCAGGGTCGACTTGCCTGCCCCGTTACGCCCCATCAGCGCTGTGACCTCGCCGCTTCGCAGGGTCAGGTCCACCCGGTCGAGGACGGTGAATCGCTGATAGCGGACGGTGAGCTGGTGAAGGGACCCCACCTGAAGGTCGCCGCCCCCGGTGACGTGCCCGGTGACGTGCCCGGCAGCTGGCCCAGTGATCGGCCCGGCGACCGGCTCCGGCGGAAGTTCCGCCCGCAGCGCTACCGAACGCCGCCGGGCGTCGCGCACCGAGAGCGGTACGGGATCCCATCCGACCAGGGAGGCCAGTCGCACCACTGCCGGTTGGACCGGCGCGGCGGCGATGACCGTCGCGGGGTCGCCGTACACCGGTTCGGCACCGCCGCCGGGCAGCCACAGCACGGAGTCTGCGTACTGCAGCACCCGCTCCAGGCGATGCTCAGCCATCAGCACGGTCAGCGCCGTGTCATGCACCAGGCGTTGGATCACCGCCAACACCTCCTCGGCGGCCGCGGGGTCCAGGGCGGAGGTGGGCTCGTCCAGGACAAGAACCTTGGGGTGTGCGGTCAGCACTGCGCCGATCGCCACCCGTTGTGCCTGGCCACCGGAGAGGCTGGACAGCGCCCGGTCCCGAAGCTCGCCGAGTGAGAGCAGATCGAGCACGTCCTCGATCCGTCGACGCATCACATCGGCCGGGAGGGCCAGGGATTCCATGGTGTACGCGAGCTCGTCCTCGACTACGTCGGTGACGAACGTGGCCCGCGGATCCTGACCCACCACGCCGATCAGATCGGCGAGCTCCCGCGGTGGGTGAGTGCGGGTGTCGCGGCCACCCACCAGCACCTGTCCGGTCAGCGTGCCGCCGGTGAAGTGCGGTACGAGTCCGTTCACCGCACCCA
>JBBQFE010000486.1:0-2965 GCA_038321605.1 Mycobacteriales bacterium
CGCCCAGCTCGAGCGTCACCGGTTTCACCTGCTCGGCGCAGCCCGCCATGATCTGCTTGCCGACTGAGGTCGAACCGGTGAAGACCAGCTTGGCCACGTCCGGATGGCTCACGAAGCGCGCGCCCACCACCGTGCCCTTGCCCGGCAGCACCTGAAACACATGTTCGGGCAACCCTGCCTCGAGGGCGAGTTCAGCCAGCCGCATCGCGGTCATCGGCGTCAGCTCGGCCGGTTTGAGGACCACCGTGTTGCCCGCAGCCAGCGCCGGCGCGAAACCCCAGGACGCGGTCGGCATCGGAAAGTTCCACGGCACCACGACACCGATGACGCCGAGCGGCTCGTGAAAGGTGACGTCGATGCCGTCCGCTACGGGAATTTGTTGACCGATCAGCCTTTCCGGGGCCGCGGAGTAGTAGGCGAGCACGTCGCGGACGTTGCCTGCCTCCCAGCGGGCATTGCCGATCGTGTGACCCGCATTGCGCACCTCGAGCTGGGCGAGTTCCTCCCGTTGATCGTCGACGACCTCGGCGAAACGGCGCAGCAGCCTGCCCCGGTCCGCGGGAGTGACTGCACGCCAGGCAGGACCGGCGGCCACCGAGGCGGCGATCGCCGCGTCCGTCGCTGCGACATCGAGCAATTCGACTGAGGTGATGACCTTTGCAGTGGTGGGGTTGATGACGTCGTAGCTGTCTGACACCTGCACGTTCTCCTTACATTCGTTCGAAGCCCCGGACACGTTCCCAATCGGTGATTGCCGCGTCGAAGGCGCCGAGTTCGACCTTGGCGGTGTTGACGTAGTGATCCACGACGGCGTCGGAGAAAGCTGCGCGCGCAATGGTGCTACCGCTCAGCAACTCCGCCGCCTCTCGTAGGTTGGTCGGCACCCGAGGACCATCGGTGGCGTAGGCGTTACCCGCGAAAGCAGGTTCCAGCGGCAGCTCGTTGTCGATCCCGTGCAGGCCCGCCGCGATCATCGCCGCTACCGCGAGGTAGGGGTTGACGTCACCGCCGGGTACCCGGTTCTCGAAGCGCAGACCGGGACCGTGGCCCACGGTGCGCAGCGCGCAGGTTCGATTGTCGAAGCCCCAGCGAACCGCGGTCGGTGCGAACGACCCGGGCTGGTAACGCTTGTACGAGTTGATGTTGGGGGCGAAGAAGTAGCTGAGTTCCCGCATGCCGGCGATCTGCCCGGCCAGGAAGTGCTGGAAGATCTCGGACACGCCGTTGTCCAGGTTCCCGGCGAACACCGGATCACCGCTCTCGCTCCGCAGCGACAGGTGAACGTGGCAGGAGTTGCCCTCGCGCTCGTCGTACTTGGCCATGAAGGTGAGGGCCTTGCCCTGTTGGGCGGCGATCTCCTTCGCGCCGTTTTTGTAGATGACGTGGTTGTCGCAGGTCGTCAGAGCATCGGTGTACTTGAACGCGATCTCGTGCTGGCCGAGGTTGCACTCACCCTTTGCCGATTCGACCTGCATGCCGCTGTCCCGCATACCCAACCGGATGGCGCGCAGGATCGGCTCGACCCGGCTGGTCCCGAGAATGGAGTAGTCCACGTTGTACTGGTTGGACGGAGTGAGGCTCGCATAACGGTTGTTCCAGGCCTGCTCATAGGTGTCGTCGAACAGGATGAACTCGAGTTCGGTGCCCACGTAGGCGAGCCAGCCACGTTCGCGCAGTCGCTCCAGCTGATGTTGCAGGATCTGCCTGGGGGATTCGGCCACCGCCGTCCCGTCCAGCCATTGACTGTCTGCAAGCACCATGACCGACCCCGGCTGCCACGGGATGCGGCGCATGGTGGCGTAGTCCGGTTGCATGACGAAGTCGCCGTAGCCGCGTTCCCACGACGAGATCGCGTAGCCGTCCACGGTGTTCATCTCGATGTCGACGGCCAGCAGGTAGTTGCAACCCTCGGTGCCGTGGTTGAGCACGTCGTCGAGGAAGTACCGGGCGTCCAGCCGCTTTCCCTGCAACCGTCCCTGCAGGTCGGGTATGGCGACCACGACGGTATCTATCGAACCGTCGTCAACGCCGACTCTGAGGTCGTCCACGCTGAGCATTGGTGTTGGCATCCCTGCTCGCTCTCTGTCCGGAGAAGGTATGGTGACCGTACCTTCTTTGGGTGGCTTCGGTAAGGGTCTGCTGCGTGAGCATCACGCCAGGAAGCCGCGCAGCAGTGCAGCGGTCCCGTCCACGTGCTCCTCCATCTCGATTCGGGCGCGGTCGGGTTGGCCGGCGAAGATCGCGTCGATGATCGCTGCGTGCTGGCGGTCGGAGTGGGCGATGTTCGTGCCGATGACGGGAATCGCGCGGAGCAGTTCGTCCAGCCGCAGCTGCACATCGGCGACCACCGCGGTGACCGAGGCACTGCCACCGGCGGCGGCGATGGCCAGGTGCAGTCGCGAATCGGCCAGCCGGCGGGTGTCTGCAACGCAGTTGGTGGCCTCGTTCAGGCAGCGGTGCAGGGCGGCGCGATCGGCAGCGGTCAGCGTCCGCGCCGCCGCCAGCGCCGCGGCCCCGGGCTCGACCACTCGTCGCAGGTCCAGTGCGTCCTCCAGCGTCGCACCCAGTGCCTTAGTCAGCTGCTCGGCGGGGCGCGGCCGGACGACCTTGGGCGATATGACGAAAGTGCCGCCACCATGGCCTCGCCGGGACTCGACCAGACCGGCATCGCGCAGTGCCTTGATCGCCTCCCGCAGGGTGACCCGGCTGACTCCGAAGGTCTCTGCGAGTTCCCGTTCGGGCGGTAGCTGGTCACCGGACACGATGACTCCGAGCCGGATGCTCTGGGCGAGCCGTTCGACGGTGACCTCGAAGGCGTTGCGCACCGGGACGGGGGAGAAGACGGAGTTCGCCCACACCGCCTCGACGTTGCCGCTGGGCATCAGCCGTTCCGCTCGCGGTAACCGACTGCTGCGGCGACGAGCGCGCCGAACAACGCGTCGCCGTCGTGCACCTCGGGGTGCCA
>JBBQFE010000487.1:0-2963 GCA_038321605.1 Mycobacteriales bacterium
CACGCCACCGTCATCGCCCTGGACGGCGACTCCTACCGCACACGCGCACACCCCCCCCACCAGCACCAACCACCGCTAGTGTTGCGTGAGCGATGTACCTTGACTTCGCCCTGATCGTTCGAGATCATGGTTCGTGTCGTTGACTGTGATGGTGGAGGTGCCGGCGGCTGACCGTGAGGTGCTGCTGGCGTGGACCCGGGCTTCGTCGGTGCGGGCGGGGTTGGCGCAGCGGGCCAGGATCGTGCTGCTGGCCGCGGACGAGGTCGGGACCGGCGAGATCGTCCGTCGGGTTGGGGTGTCCAAGCCGACGGTGATCGCCTGGAAGCG
Source organism: Mycobacteriales bacterium (assembly GCA_038321605.1). Lineage (GTDB taxonomy): Bacteria > Actinomycetota > Actinomycetes > Mycobacteriales > Jatrophihabitantaceae > Jatrophihabitans_A. The sequence continues at coordinate 328 of JBBQFE010000487.1, forward strand.
CCGGTACGCCGCGGAGGGGCTGGCTGGGCTGGACGATCGTCCCAAGCCGGGCCGGCCGGCGGTGATCGACGAGGCGCAGATCGTCATTGCGACGTTGGAGCCGCCGCCGGCGCGGCTCGCCGTGACGCACTGGTCCTCTCGGTTGCTGGCCGCCGAGTTGGGCTTGAGCAACGTGACGATCGCCAGGGTCTGGCGCAAGTGGAAGTTGCAGCCGTAGCGGTCCGAGACGTTCACGTTCTCCACCGACCCAGAGCTCGACGCCAAGGTCCGTGACGCCGTCGCGCTGTACCTGAACCCGCCGGACAAGGCGGTCGTGCTGTGCGTGGACGAGAAGAGCCAGGTGCAGGCGCTGGACCGGACCGCGCCGATCCTGCCGCTACGGCCGGGGATCCCGGAGAAGCAGACCCACGACTACAAGCGCAACGGCACCACCACGCTGTTCGCCGCGCTCGAGGTCGCGACCGGACGGGTGACCGACGCCTGCTACCCACGGCACCGCCACGAGGAGCTCCTCAAGTTCCTCAAGCAGGTCGCGAAGGCCTACCCGCGCCGCCGGCTGCACCTGGTGGTCGACAACTACGCCACCCACAAACACCCCAACGTCCAAGCCTGGCTGGCCAAGAACCCACGGATCAGCCTGCACTTCACCCGGACCTCAGGCTCCTGGCTGAACATGGTCGAGATCTTCTTCGGGATCATCACCCGGCAGGCCATCAGGCGCGGGACCTTCCGCAGCGTCGCCGACCTCAAGACCGCGATCGGCGCCTTCATCGACGGCTGGAACGAGCGCTGCGAACCCTTCATCTGGACCAAGACCGCCGACGAGCTCCTACCGCACTGCCGCCCGAGTAAGAAGACCTCGTTCACGCGGCGCTAGGAGGTCCGGCCGGTGCCGGTAGGCAGGGCAAAAACTGGGCCGGTCGGGGCAGTCGTCGCGGGCGTGCTTCCCCATCCGGAGAACGTCCCGGTCAAAGTCTTGGTGCTGCCCGTCGCAGTGAACTCCAGGGGCAGCGGTGCACCGTCGACCGGCAGCCACACGGTCCCGATCGTGCTGGGCTCATCGTGACCAAAGGTCCCTTGGACACCCACCGCTGTATGGCCGTTGTGCATCGAGCGGGGCAGCACAGTGAACGGCGCCGTGAGGTTAAGCTCATCCAGCACAGAGGGCAGGGTCACCCCTTCGGTCACACCCTCATACCCCTCAACACCCGGTACGGCTTTGAGCCAGGCGTTGGCCAGCGTGGCGGCAGTGGGGGCAGAGAAGCCCAGCGTCGCCACAAGACCGGACTGCCCGCCTCGGACGTAGGTCACCTTGCCGACCACCTGGACCCTCACCGGGGCCGCGCTTCCCACTGTGACGGTTTGGGTGCCGTTGTCGACAGCGGAGTCCTGGTCGTAGTGCTGGGGTGGCGAGCCAGCCTCGGTGCTGTCCGACGTCACGTGTACCGACCCTGCGTGCAAAGCCGCGCTGCGAGCGGCGGCAAGCGATGAGGCCGGGTCGAGCGGAGCAAGAGCCGCACTACCCGCCGGAGAGCGCGGTGCACGGGGAAGCGCGCCCGTACCGGCAGCTGTCGCGGCGCCGCCGTGCAAGCGCATAACCACGAACCCCCCGCCGACAACCAGGGCCAAAGCGACGACCGCGGCGATCACCCAGCGCCGGCGGCCCGATGCCGGCACTGGGCGATCGGAGGGCAGGATGGTTATCGACATAGACTCCATCTCGACACAGCCAGGCGCGCCCTTGACCCCAGGGGGGATGTCGACCATCAGGCTGCTCCCCACAGAACCTGACGACTGGCCTTGTGCCAGCGGGTCTACGGACGCGCCCTGCCGGTATCGCCAGCGGTACCGGACTACGCCAGCCGCACCGGGATGGCCACCGACATCAAGCAGCGCGTCGCGCGCGCCGCAGTCCGCCTGGTTCAGCCCGGCAGCACCGTGCTGCTGAACAGCGGGGACCACCGTCATGGCCGTCGCCCCCGCCCTGCCCGTCGCGCCGGACCCGCGGACGCTGCCCGCGTTCCACGGCGTCTCGGCCCACACCGACTAACGAGCCCGGCGGGAAGCTGCTGGCCGCTCTGCTGGACTGTCCCGAGGCTGCTGAAGTCGCGCGCGACCGAACATCGCTGTCAGCAGGGCCTGGAGCAGGCCGCGCCGTCGGTGCGTGGCGACGACGGCGGTGTCGGTGACCCCGCCTACGGGCACCTGCCGCAGACCGGGCACCGTCAGCTCCAGAACCGCCGCGCAACGGCACCACCACGCTGTTCGCCGCGCCGGAGGTCGCGACCGGACGGGTGACCGACGCCTGCTACCCACGGCACCGCCACGAGGAGTTCCTGCGCTTCCTCAAGCAGGTCGCGAAGGCCTACCCGCGCCGCCGGCTGCACCTGGTGGTCGACAACTACGCCACCCACAAACACCCCAACGTCCAAGCCTGGCTGGCGAAGAACCCACGGATCAGCCTGCACTTCACCCCGACCTCAGGCTCCTGGCTGAACATGGTCGAGATCTTCTTCGGGATCATCACCCGGCAGGCCATCAGGCGCGGGACGTTCCGCAGCGTCGCCGACCTCAAGACCGCGATCGGCGCCTTCATCGACGGCTGGAACGAGCGCTGCGAACCCTTCGTCTGGACC
>JBBQFE010000488.1:0-2961 GCA_038321605.1 Mycobacteriales bacterium
CAACGCCCTCTGCCGAGCCGTCCGGGAGCTACCGGGGCTGAGACCGCCGGACCTTCATGACCAGCACCGTTCCAGCCGGTATGGCAGGCTCGGCGATGGTGCAGGAACACACCCGGGGGTGAGCCGCCAGATGCTGACGGACGCGTGGATCACGGCCGCCGTAGGCCTTGGCGGCAACGCGGGATTGGCGCGGCCGGCGGCGTTGGATCTTGCGGCCGGGTATGCCGGGCCTGATCGGCACTATCACGGAACCGCCCACGTGCTGGCGGTCCTGGACACGGTTGACTGGTTGGTCGACGAGCTCGCGGTGGAGCATGCGTCGGCCGCGGTCATCCGTGCGGCGGCGTGCGCGCACGACGTGATCTACGAAGGTTCAGCCGGCCAGGACGAGCAGGCGAGTGCAGCCTGGGCCCGTGCCGCACTCGACGCAGCCGGCGCCGACAACGCGGCGGCGGAACGGGTATCCGAGCTGATCCTGGCGACCATCAGGCACGAGGCGGACGCCGCCGATTCGCAAGCCGCGATCCTGCTCGACGCCGACCTCGGAGTTCTGGGCGGCGACGATGTCGCGTACCGAAATTATGTTGCTGCGGTGCGCCGGGACTACAGCGCGGTCAACGAACACGAATGGCGGATTGGCCGGTCCGCGGTGCTGACCGGACTGTTGTCGCGCGCCTCGATCTACCTGACCGACCCGGGCAGGCGCCGATGGGAAGGACTGGCGAGGATCAATCTCGCCACCGAACTCGCCGGCCTGCAGCCCGGTCCAGGCTGAGGGCCGACCGTCGGTAGGTGGGCCCGTTAGCAGCGGTCAGGGCATTTCAACGATCTCAGCGCGCCGGATCTCCGAGATTGCTGCGGCAACGTAGGGGTCAACCGGTTCCTGCCCCGCGCCGAGCAGGGTCGCGATCAGCAGGCAGCCGTGCTGGCTCAGCTCGGCCGGCCCGAGCGCCGATTCGGTGTCCGGCATGCCCAGCGCCCCGACCAGGACACCGATCAGGGCCGGCTCGCTCAGGTCGCTGAACCAGCTGCACGCCGAAGTCGCCCGGGTGAGCAGCTCCCGGACGTCTGATCCGTCGAGACCGTCGGGGTGTTGCTCCTCCAACAGCATTCGGACGATCGCCGCCTGCACCAGTCCGGCATGAACACCAGCGTGGGCGAACAACTCATGGTGCGCCCGTGCGAAGAGCTCCGAATCACCGTCGACGGCTGCGGCAACGGCGTCGCGGGTCAACGTCTCCAGTTGCCTGCCTGGAGTCATGGAGGCTGGCTCATCGAACGGCGACCGTGCGGGCTCGGATCACGCCCGGGATCGCTGCACCACGAGCTCGCCCGCCCCGAAGGCGCTGCGCAGCTGCTTCTTGTCGTACTTGCCCACCGTGGTCTTGGGCACCTCGGCTATGAAGCACCAGTTCTCGGGCACCTGCCAGGCCGCTACCTGGCCCTGCAGGAATGCCGCGAGTGCTGCGGGTTCGAGGTCGGCGCCGTCGCGCACCACCACGCAGGCCAGCGGGCGCTCACTCCATTTCGGATCCGGGATGCCGATGACCGCGGCCTCGACGACGTCCGGGTGACCGACCAGCAGATTCTCGAGCTCGACCGATGAGATCCACTCGCCACCGGACTTGATGACGTCCTTGGCTCGATCGGTGATCTGAAAGAAGCCCCGGTCGTCGATCGTGCCGATGTCACCGGTACGCAGCCAGCCGTCGTGGAACTTCTCAGGCGCTGGGTCGAGGTGGTACGAGCCGGTGATCCACGGCCCCCGCACCTCCATCTCGCCGACCGCGATGCCGTCCCAGGGCAACGCGGCGCCGGTGTCGTCGGTGATCCGCATCTCCACCCCGGCGGTGAGCCGGCCAGATTTCGTCCGCCAGTCCATCTCCTCGTCGGTGCCCAGCGGCACGCCGGCCGGTGGGTGCGCCATGCCGCCGACCGGTGAGGTCTCGGTCATCCCCCAGCCCTGGATGATCCGCAGTCCGTAGGTCTTCTCGAAGGCCTCCAGCAGGCTCCGCGGTGCCGCGGCTCCGCCTGAGGTGCCCATCCGCAGCGAAGAGAGGTCGATGTCGGTGGTCGCGCCGTGGCTGAGGATGCCCTGCCAGATGGTCGGCACGGCAGCGGCCAACGTAGAGCGTTCGGCGGCGATGAAGTCACAGATCGGCCCCGGCGCCATGAACGGCCCGGGCATGTGCAGCGTTGCCCCGGACAGGAACGAGCCGAACGGGATTCCCCAGGCATTGACGTGGAACATCGGGACGAACGTGAGCACCCGGTCGGCCTCGGTGGCACCGGTGAGGCTGGCGGACTGTCCGGCGAGCGCGTGCAGGAAGGTGGATCGGTGCGAGTACACGACGCCCTTGGGGTCGCCGGTGGTGCCGCTGGTGTAGCAGATCAGCGCGGCTGATCGCTCGTCGAGCTCGGGCCAGTCGAATCCGGGCTGCTCGGCGGCCAGCAAGTCGTCGTAGTGCAGCACGTCCACCCCGGTCAGTGCGGAGGTGTCGCCGGCACCGATCACGATCACAGTCCGGACAGTGGTAGCGGTGGGCAGCACCGCGGCGAAGAGCGGGATGAGCGTGCTGTCGAGCAGCACCACGCTGTCTTCGGCGTGATTGACGATCTGGCTCACCTGCGCGGCGGGCAGCCTGATGTTCAGGGTGTGCAGCACCGCACCCATGCAGGGCACCGCGTAGTACGCCTCGAGGTGCTCCTGGTTGTTCCAGCAGAAGGTGGCGACCCGATCACCGGTTCCGACCCCGAGCCTGGTCAATGCGGCGGCGAGCCGTTCGGCATTCCCGGCGATTTCGGCATACGAGGTGTGTCGTGCTGATCTGCCCTGCCAGGTGACGCACTCGCTGCGGCCGTAGACAGACGCACCGTGCCGCAGGATGGCGGTGATGGTGAGTGGAAAGTCGTCCTGCATGGTGCTGGCGATCAATGCGGGTCCCCTTCGTCCGGTATGCA
>JBBQFE010000489.1:0-2951 GCA_038321605.1 Mycobacteriales bacterium
GCAGGATCAGAAGTTGAACTGATCGATGTTCGACTTGTCGAACACGGTCGGCGGGCCGAGCACGACCGAGGGTCCGGTGGTGCCGTACGGCGCGAGGACCGTGTATTCCTTGAGTCGGCCGGCCGTGAACTTCGAACCGACCGTCAGGCTGGCGCTACCGGAGGCGAGTCCTGCGGCTGCATAGCCGGCAAGGTAGCCCAGGTCGCTGGGGTTCCACAGTTCGAACGACTCGAGCGTGCCGTCCTTGATGTAGGCCTTCATCTGCGAGGGCAGACCAAGTCCGGTCAGCACGACCTTCCGGTCCTTGTGGGTCGAGAAGTACTGCGCAGCGGTGGAGATACCGACCGTGGTGGGCGAGATGATGCCCTTGAGATTCGGGTAGGCCGACAGCAGACCCTGCAGCACTGTCAGCGAGGTGGCGGGGTCATCGTTGCCGTAGACCGTGCTGACGAGCTTCATGTTCGGGTACTTGGCGGCCAACTGCCTCTTCATCGCGGCGATCCAGGCGTTCTGGTTGGTCGCGCTCGCCGCGGCGGACAGGATCGCGATGTCTCCGGTGCTGTTGATCTGCTTGGCCAGCAGGTCGACCTCAGAGGTACCGATCTGCTCGGTATCGGCCTGGTTGATGAACAAGTGGTCGGCGCAGGTGATGTCGGAGTCGAATGAGACCACCTTGATGCCGGCGGACTGCGCCTGCTTCAGCGAGGGACACAGCGCGGACGGGTCGTTGCCGGCGATGACGATCGCGTCGGCGTGCGCCTGGATGGCCGCCTGGATTGAGGGAATCTGCGCCGCGGCGGTGTCAGCGGTGCCGCTGCTGACCACGACCTTGCCGCCGAGTTCCGCCAGTGCCGCTTCGCCACCCTTGTCAGCCAGCACCTCGTAGGGGTTCTGGGTGTCCTTGGGGATGTAATAGACCGTCAGACCCTTCTTCACTCCGGTGGCGCTCGCACCGGCTGTCGCGCCGGAGCCGGCGGACGAGTTGGACGAGGAGCTGCACGCTGCGGTGAGGGCACCGATCGCGATTACGGCGATGGCGATGGGGATTCGTCGTCGAACCGTGCGAGTTCGGGACATGATGATCTTCCTTCCACTTGTTTGGGATGGTGCTTGTGGTGGAGCTGGTGCGCAGACGCGCGGGCGGGCGTTCATCTAATGGCTCGGCTCAGACGCGCCGCCGCAGGCGGCTCTGCAGGCGCCGGACGAGTTCAGCGCCGTTGGGTACGAGAACGCTGATCAGCAACAGCGACCCGATCACGATGTTCTGCACCTCGGCCGTGATGTGGATCAGGGTCAGGGCCTGCTGGAGTGCGCCGAAGATGATCACCGAGAGCACAACGCCGATCACGGTGCCCCGGCCGCCGAAGATCGAGACACCGCCGAACAGCACGATGGCGACCACGTTGAGCTCGAGACCGCTGCCCGCGCTGTAGCTGGCCGAGGAGTTCTTCAGGGTGAACAGGATCCCGGCAAACGCGCAGAGCAGGCCGGACAGCACGTACAGGCTGAACTTGATCCGCTCCACCCGAATGCCGGAGAACTCCGCGGCTTCGGGCTGCAGGCCGATCGCGTACAGCGATCGTCCGAACGGAGTCCCGTGAAGTGCGATTCCGAAGATCACCGCCAGTGCCAGAAAGATCAGTGCGGAGTACGCGAGCTGGGTTCCGGGAATGGGAAGGCTGACGTTGCTGAGCTGGGTGGGAAACAGCCTCGTCGTCGGGTTCGTGAGCACGACCTCGGCGAGCCCGCGGAACAGGGTCAGGGTTCCGATGGTGACCGCGATCGACGGCAGGCCGAGCTTGGCGATCAGCAGCCCGTTGAGCGCGCCGCCGACCACACCGACCAGCAGTGCGACGGCCATCGCCGGCCAGATGGACCAGCCACCCTGATACAGGTTGCCCATCACCGCGCCGGAGAGTCCCAGCATCGAGGCGACCGACAGATCGATCTCACCGACCATGACGATCAGCAACATCGGCAGCGCCATGATCGCGATCTCGCCCATGTTGAGGCCGGTGAAGAAGAAGGTCGATCCGCTGAGGAACGTCGAGGACTTCGACGAACCGAAGATGAGCAGTGCAATAAGCACGAGGACGAGCGCTGATTCCCAGCGCAGCGCGCTGCGCCAGCGTGGCACCGAGGTCGTGTCGACCCCCGTGTAGCTGCCCGGCAGGGGCGTGCGAGTGGCGGTGTCAGACATCGCGGTGTGCTCCCTCGGCCGACTTCAGGCTGCGGACCTGGCGCAGACTCAGCCAGCGATCGAAGGCGATGGCGGCCAGCAGCAACGCACCGGCGATCGCGTCGTTCCAGAACGCTGACACCTTGCTCGCGACCAGCGCCTGGTTGATCGTGTTCAGCAGCACCGCTCCCAGCGCTGCGCCGAGCACCGTTCCGCTGCCACCGAAGATGGCGACGCCACCGACGACGACCGCGGCAACCACCAGGAACTCGTACCCCGTCCCACCCTTGACGTCGACAGTTGCATGCAGCGCCAGAAAGAGAGAACCGGTCAGACCGGCGAGCGCGCCGCTCACCAGGAACGCCACGAACACCCGTCGCGCACTGCGGATTCCCGCCAACGCCGCAGCTTCGGGGTTGGACCCGATGGCGTAGAGCTCGCGGGCCGGCCGGAAGGATCGCATCACGTACCCGACCACCGCGACCACGACCGCGACGATGATGGCCAACCAGGGAACCCCGAACGCGGTCTCGTAGCCGACCTTCTGAAAGCTGGTCGGAATGGCAGACGGGTTGATCGTCACCCCACCCACGATCACGCCGTCGATGCCGCGAATGATGTAGAGCGCGGCGAGCGTGACCACCAGGCTGGGGACCCGGAACACCGTCACGATCAGGCCGTTGATGGCACCGAACACGGAGCCGATCGCGATCCCGATGACGAAGCCGAGAATCACCGGCAGGTGCGGGTGGTCCTTGAAGGTCATGCCCAC
>JBBQFE010000490.1:0-2945 GCA_038321605.1 Mycobacteriales bacterium
AGGGTTCCCGTGGTCCAGACGCCGACGAGTACCACTCGCTCCAGCCGAAGCTGCCGGTACTCGACCTCGGTGACATCGGTGAGTTCGGTGGAGAGACCGGCCACGCGACGCAGCGCGGCACGTTCGGACAGGTCGTACTCACCGAGCGTGTAGTCCGCTGACGGTGTCCGAGTCAGCCGCGCGGCAGTCTCACGGTCCTCGAAGCTGCGGTCGTCGAAGCTGCGGTCGTCGGGAGACTGGGCCTCGGCATGCTCATCGACGTGATCGTCGGCTCCGGCGATTCTTCGTTCGTAGGCATTCATATGGGTCCATCTTCCCAGCAGCACGGGTCAGAATGCGACCCGATTTCGCCACCAGCGTTCAGCCGACGTCGGCGAGCCAGGTCTGGGAGAGCTGCAGGTCGGCTACCAGCACTGCTGGTCCGCGCAGGATCACCGATCCTGAGGCGGTCCACCCGACCTCGCAACTGCCCCCTGGCACGGTCACCGTCCAGTCGTCCTGGCCGACCGGCGCTCCCACGGTCGCGAGCACGGCTGCGCAGATCCCGGTCCCACACGAGCGCGTTTCACCGACGCCGCGCTCGTAGACACGCATGGACAGCGAGGCGGGACCGGTCCGCACCACGAACTCCACATTCTGACCGTCCGGCAGCGACGGAACCACGGTCGGCGCCACGGACAGGTCGAGGGCCGCCAGCGCGGTGAGATCCTTCAATTCGACGACCACGTGCGGGTTGCCCATGTTCACCGATCGGCCAGCCGCGGTTAGCGACGACTGCATGTCCGCCGCACCCTCGCAGTGCCGCCGGACGGTGACGTCCGATCGCCCGTCGGCGATCACGCCCTCCCCCATCTCCACGCTGATCAGGTCCTCGTGGAAACGGATCGGCTTGGGGCCGGAACGAGTGGCCACTGTCGTGTCGCCATCGACCAGGCCTTCGTCGAGCAGGAAGCGTGCGAACACCCGGACTCCGTTGCCACACATCTCAGCCACCGAGCCGTCTGCATTGCTGTAGTCCATGAAGAACTCGGCCTGTCCGGCCTGTACGCGCACCGCCGGATCAGCTGCGAATTCCGTCCGCACAACCCGGAGCACACCGTCGGCACCCAGGCCCGAGTGCCGATCGCAGAGCCTGCGCACCAGCTGCGCCGTCAGCGGGAACTCCCCGTCCAGGTCCGGGATCAGCACGAAGTCGTTCTCGGTGCCGTGGCCCTTCAACGCTCGGACGGAGGTGATCACCTGACCAGCGTAGGCGGTAGCTGGGCGAGCGCGGCGTCGAGCAGGCCGGCCGAACTCCCGTCGAGCCAGATGGTCCGCGGGTCACGTCGGAACCAGGATCGCTGGCGGCGCACGAACCTCAACGTGCCCCGTGTGGTCGCCTCGATCGCCGAGGGCAGATCGCCGACCACGTTGCCGTCGTCGTCCAGCACCTCCAGCAGCTGCTGGTAGCCCAGCGCCTTGCCGGCAGTCGGGCTCTGACGCAGGCCCAACGGCAACAGCCCGCGTACCTCGTCGAGCAGGCCCAGCCCGAGCATGATGTCGACGCGCAGCCGCACCCGCTCATCGAGGTCGGCCCGGTCCAGGGCGATCTGCACGGAGTCATAGATCGAGTCGAAGCCCGGCATGGTCGCGGTGAACGGTCGGCCGGTGAGCTCGATGACCTCCAGGGCCCGGACGATCCGGCGCACGTTGCTCGGCAGGATGTGCTCCGCGGCGACGGGGTCCAAGGTTCGCAACCGCTGGTGCATCGCGGCGGCGCCGACCACATCGGCCTCCGCGGCCAGCCGATCCCTGATAGCTGGCGACTCCCCCGGAAACTCCAACCGATCGAGCGTCCCCCGCACGTACAGTCCCGACCCACCGACCAGAATCGGGATCAGGCCCCTGCGGTGGATGTCGGAGATCGCGGCCCGGGCAAGCGACTGGTACTCCGCAACCGCTGCGGACTTGTCGATGCCCCACACGTCGAGCAGATGATGAGGGACGTTGCCGCGCTCGGGTAGCCGGAGCTTGGCGGTACCGATGTCCATACCGCGGGAGAGCTGCATCGAGTCGGCGTTGATTATCTCGCCACCCAACCGCTGAGCCAGCGCGACGGCGAGATCGGACTTTCCGGTCGCGGTCGGCCCGATGACCGCCACCACAGGCAGCTGCTGGGTGCTCAATCGGGTGTCGGTCACATTGCAAGAGGCTAACCGGATGCGACGGAGCGCCCTCGGTCGTGTCTAATGCTTTCATGAGTTCGGAGTGGGGACGTATCGACGAAGCTGGCACTGTCTACGTAAAGACGGCAGATGGTGAACGTGAGGTCGGCTCCTGGCAGGCCGGGGATGCAGAGGCTGGGTTGGCCTACTACGTACGCCGCTTCGAGGACCTGCAGACCGAGGTCGAGCTCCTGTCAAAGCGTTTGGAGTCGGGTGCGGGTGAGGCCAAGGCGACCAAATCGCAGGCGATGACCCTGCATGCCTCGTTGCCGTCGGCCGCCGTCATCGGGGACCTGGCTGGTCTCGACGCCAAGCTCATCAGCTTGATCACCCTCGCCGACGCCAAGATCGGCGAGCAGGCACAGGCCCGGGATGCCGCCAGGGTCGCCTCCATTGCCGCCAAGGAGGCCCTGGCCGTCGAGGCCGAACAGATCGCGGAAGCCTCGACCCAGTGGAAGGTGGCCGGTGACCGGTTACGCACGATCGTCGACGAGTGGAAGCTGATCAAGGGCATCGACCGAAAGACCGACGACGCACTCTGGAAGCGATTCGCAGCAGCGCGCGACGCGTTCGGCAAGCGGCGCGGCAGCCACCTTGCCCAGCTGGACACCGAACGGGAGGCCGCGAAGTCCGTCAAGGAGGACCTCGTGCGTCAAGCCGAGCAGCTGTCGACCTCTGACGACTGGCGCGAGACCGCGGACGCGCTGAAGGAACTCATGAACCAGTGGAAGGCTGCTCCCC
>JBBQFE010000491.1:0-2944 GCA_038321605.1 Mycobacteriales bacterium
CCGGGGTCAGCACCTCGTCGCCGAGCACCAGCTCACCACTGCAGGGGTGCAGGCCGAACTCGAACTTGGTGTCGGCCAGCAGGATGCCTCGCGCAGCAGCGATCTCGGCGGCCCTGGAGTAGATGGTCAGGGTGAGCTCGCGCATCCGATTCGCCGTGGCTGCGCCCACCGATTCGACCACCGCCTCGAAGCTGATGTTCTCGTCGTGATGACCCATCGCTGCCTTCGCGGCCGGGGTGAAGATGGGCTCCGGCAGCCGGTCGCCGTCCACCAGGCCGGCGGGCAGTTCGATGCCACAGACCGAACCGGTCGCGCGGTAGTCGAGCAGGCCGCCGCCGGTCAGGTAACCGCGGGCGACAGCCTCCACGGCGACCATGTCCAGTCGGGTGCACAGCATCGCGCGACCCCGCCAGGCATCGGGAATCAGCTCGTCGTCATAGGAGATCATGTGGTTGTCGACGACGTCGGCCAACTGACCGAACCACCACACGGTCATGGCCGTCAGGATCCGGCCCTTGTCCGGGATCGGGGTCGGCAGCACGAAGTCGAAGGCCGACATCCGGTCGCTGGCAACCATGATCAGGTGCCCGGTGTCGGTGGCGTAGAGGTCACGCACCTTGCCCGAGTGGACGTGCGTCAGACCCGCTGCCTCCGCCACGCTGTCGTTGACCAAGACTCGCTCACCCCTGTCTCGCGGACATCAGATCCGCTCGGCGGCATCCTGTCACAACAGCCGGACGGCCGCCGTCAGAGGATCGGTTCGGGTTGGTAGCTCGCGGCCGACGGGTCCGAGGCCACCGCCTGCTCCACCGCGGCGATGACAGCGCGGGTCTGCGCCTGCGCGGCACCGGTGAAGGCCAGCGGGTCGGCGAGCAACGCGGCGAGGGTGCCGGCGTCCACGCCGAGTCGGGGGTCGGCGGCCAACCGGGAGATCAGGTCGTTGTCCGCTGCGCCCCGTTCGCGCATGTCCAGGGCCACCCGTACCGCATGCTCCTTGATGGCCTCGTGTGCCTGCTCGCGGCCGGTACCTGCCCGCACCGCCGCCATCAGCACGTTCGTGGTGGCCAGGAACGGCAGGTAACGGTCCAGCTCGCGGGCGATCACCGCCGGAAACGCCCCGAAGTCATCGAGGACGGTGAGGGTGGTCTCCAACAGGCCGTCCAGGGCGAAGAACGCATCGGGCAACGCCACCCGGCGAACCACCGAGCAGCTGACGTCGCCCTCGTTCCACTGGTCGCCGGCCAGTTCGCCGGCCATCGAGGCGTACCCGCGCAGGATCACCGCGAAGCCGTTGATCCGTTCGGCCGACCGGGTGTTCATCTTGTGCGGCATCGCCGACGAGCCGACCTGGCCGGGCTTGAAACCCTCGGTGACCAGCTCGTGCCCGGCCATCAGGCGGATCGTCTTGGCGAGGCTGGAGGGCGCGGCAGCCACCTGCACCAGCGCCGACAGCACATCGAAGTCGAGCGAGCGCGGATACACCTGGCCCACCGAGGTGAGCACCTTGGCAAACCCGAGGTGCGCAGCGACCCTCGCCTCGAGGTCGGCGAGCTTGTCGGCGTCACCGTCCAGCAGATCGAGCATGTCCTGGGCGGTGCCGACCGGCCCCTTGATCCCGCGCAACGGGTACCGGGCCAACAGGTCATCGACCCGTCCGAGCGCCACCAGCAGCTCATCGGCGACGGTGGCGAACCGCTTGCCGAGGGTCGTCGTCTGGGCCGCGACGTTGTGTGAGCGGCCGGCCATCACCAGCGTCTCGTACTCAGCAGCGCGCCTGCTCAGCCGGACCAGTACCGCCAGCACCTTCATCCGGACCAGCCGCAGCGCGGAGGAGATCTGCAGCTGTTCGACGTTCTCGGTGAGGTCCCGGCTCGTGAGGCCCTTGTGGATCTGTTCGTAGCCGGCCAGGTCGGAGAACTCCTCGATCCGGGCCTTGACGTCGTGCCGGGTGACCCGTTCCCGGGCAGCGATCGAGTCGAGGTCGACCGCGGCGGTGCCCTGCGCCACCACCGCGGCGTAGGCCTCGATCGCGCCGTCCGGGGTCGGGATGCCGAGGTCACGCTGAGCGGTCAGGACCGCGAGCCAGAGCTGGCGTTCGAGCACGATCTTGTGCTCCGGTCCGAACAGGGTCGCCATCGCTGTGGAGGCGTACCTGCTCGCCAGGACGTTCGGGATGGACGGCTTGGTCACAGCGGAAGTCTCACGGCTGGGGTCACGGCTGGGGTCACGAGACCAATTCTTCCAGAGGTGGGCGCTGCTGCTTGCACGCGCTCGGCGCTCCCCGCCGTCGGCTGCTGTGCATCTGCCGGAAGGTTCAAAGTAACAAAGAATGCACGTAACCGGCCATAAGGTGAGCCGCCGGCACCACAACCTGTGTGCCGCGTGAGCACGCGATCACCCGATCCCGACGGGATAGGACCTACCGTGGACCACATCACCATGAGCAGACGCCAACTACTCGCGACCGCCGCCATCGGCGGTGCCGGGGCCGCCCTCTTCAGCGCCGCTCCGGCCTCGGCCGACGCCGTCGGTGACCGGGGACGGCCGGGCAGCTTCCGGTTGACCGTCCTGGGCACCACCGACACACACGGCAACGTGCTGAACTGGGACTACTTCAAGGACGCTGCGTACACCGACAAGCCGGGCAACCAGATCGGCCTGGCCAAGATCTCCACCCTGATCACGGCTGTCCGCGAGGAGCGTGGCCGGTGCGCCACCCTGACCCTGGACGCGGGCGACACCATCCAGGGCACCCCGCTGGCGTACTACTACGCCCGGATCGATCCGATCACCGACGGTCCGACGCACCCGATGGCGGCGGCGATGAACGCGATCGGCTACGACGCCGCCGCCCTGGGCAACCACGAGTTCAACTACGGCATACCGCTGCTGCGCAAGTTCCAGTCACAACTGCATCACCCGCTGCTCGGCGCCAACGCCCTGG
>JBBQFE010000492.1:0-2936 GCA_038321605.1 Mycobacteriales bacterium
GTGCCGAGCAACCGCTGATCCAGCGGCAGGTCGAGCGATTCGCCGACGAAGTCCTTGTTCGACAACGACACCAGCACCGGCCAACCCGTCGCGACCATCTCGGTCAGACGCCGGGTCGCCTCCAGGGAATGCCAGGTGTTCTTGCCGAAGTCGTGACCGGGATCGATCATGATCCGCTGCCGATCCACCCCGAGTCCCGCTGCGCGCTCGGCCAGACCCACGGTCCGGGTGAGGATGTCGACCATCACGTCGTCGTAGGCCACCCGGTGCGGCCGGGTCCGCGGAGCCACCCCGCCGGCGTGGGTGCAGACGAGCGCGACGTCGAATTCCGCAGCCACCTCGGCAAGTGCTCGGTCATGCCCGCCCCAGGCGTCATTGAGCACGTCGGCGCCCGCCTGGCAGACCGCGCGGCCCACCTCATGGCGCCAGGTGTCCACCGAGATGATCAGGTCCGGGTGCCGCTCGCGTACCGCGGCCACGAAGTCGACGGTCCGCCGGATCTCCTCCGCGGCGTCGACCTCGTCGCCGGGTGCCGCCTTCACACCGCCGATGTCGACCAGGTCCGCGCCCTGGTCGACCACCTCTGCGACCCGGTCCAGCGCCGCGTCGAAGGCGAAGGTCGCCCCGCGGTCGTAGAAGGAATCGGGGGTCCGGTTGATGATGGCCATGATCAACAGCGCGCCGGCGTCGAAGCTCTGCGCTCCCAACTTCAGCATCAGGCGCCCCGGCCGCGGTGATAGGCGTCCAGGCTGACCGCGGGGGGGCGCTCGGCGATCGGCACGCTGCGAGCCCGCCAATGACCCGGGGTGTTGCGGTCGTACTGGTTCAACTCGGTCCAGGCCGAACTCAGACCCACCGGGGCAGGCAGCTGAGACCGATTCATCCGCCGGGTCGCAGTGGACAGGATCTCGGTCGCCATCACCCCGAGGTCATGCACGTTCTGGTGGCTGTGCCCCCGCTGGCCGAGGTCCACCTGCGAGATGGCGCCCAGCCCGTGCCGCCAGGCGGTGTCGACCAGGGTCGCGAACTCCACGCCGTAGCCCACCGGGAACGGCAACGATTCAGCAAGGCTGCGCCGCATCGCCCACTCGCCTGCCAGCGGCTGCACGACGCCGGTGAGCGCCGGCCAGTGCAGGTTGAGCAGCGGCCGAGCCACGAGCTCGGTGACCCGGCCACCCTGGTGTGCTTCGCCGGTGGCGTCGGGGCCACCGGCCGAGGCGAACAGGCGATCGTAGAAGCCCCGGACGAGCAGGGTCTTGTCGTTGGTGAGCAGCGGACCCAGCAGGCCGGTCACGAAATGTGCGCCCCACTCGGTGAGGTCGGCGTCGATGAACGCGACGATGTCGCCGGACGTCACGAACAGCGAGCGCCAGAGCGCCTCGCCCTTACCCGGCAGGGATTTCAGCCCGGTGTCCACTGCTGCTGAGGCGAAGACCTTCGCGCCCGCAGCGGCCGCCAGCGCCGCGGTGTCGTCCGTCGAGTCGGAGTCGATGACGACCAGTTCGTCGACCATCCCGGTGGCCACCAGGGCGTCGGAGATCCGCCCGACGACGGTGCCCACCGTCGCGGCCTCGTTGCGAGCGGGGATGACCACGCTCACGGTCGTGCCCGACGTGGCCTTGGCCGCGAGCAGATCCGGGAGCGCGAAGTCGGTTGCCTCGAAGGTGTGGCTGTCGAACCACCGGCGGGCGGACAGGTGCATCAGCGCACCACGGCCACGGCGGCGGCGATCCGGGCAGCGATCCGGGCGGTCGCGGCCCCCGGGTCCGTTGCTTCGGTGATGGCGCGCACCACCACGATCCGCTCGGCACCGGCCGCCAGCACCTCATCGAGGTTCGATTCGTCGATCCCGCCGATCGCGAACCAGGGCCTGACCGGTCCTGCCGCCGCCACCGTCCTGATCGGGTCGAGACCGGTGTGCGGGCGGCCCGGTTTGGTGGGCGTGGCCCAGATCGGACCGACGCAGAAGTAGTCGACCTCGTCGCGGGTCGCTGCGGCGGCAGCCTCGGCCGCACTGTGACTACTGAGGCCGATCAGAACCTGATCACCGACGATGTCGCGTGCCACGGCCGGTGGCAGATCGCGCTGCCCGAGGTGCAGGACGTCGGCACCTGCCGCGGCCGCTACGTCCGCCCGGTCGTTCACGGCGAGCAGGCACCGGTGCCGCCGGCAGGCAGCGGCGAAGACTTCGAGCAGTTCGAGCTCCTCGGCGGCCTCGAGATGCTTCTCGCGCAACTGGACGATGTCCACGCCGGCAGCAAGCACGGCATCGAGGAACTCGGCCAGATCGCCCTGTTCACGGCGCGAATCGGTACAGAGATACAGCCGAGCATCGTGCAGCGAAAGGGAACTCACCGTCTCATCCAATCATCTGGCGAAGCCGGCCGCCGCTTTCCGCCTCGATGATTCTCGCCCTGTTCAGGTGGCGGCTAGCCTGGGCGGGTGCCTCCGCCCACCCAGCATGTCGTCGTCGTCGGGGCGGGCGCGATCGGACTTGCCACCGCCTTTCGACTCGCCGAGGCGGGCGCCGAGGTGGTGCTGATCGACGCCAGCGGAACCCGGGGTGCCAGCTGGGCGGCGGCCGGGATGCTCGCGCCGGTCAGCGAGGCGAGCTTCGGCGAGGAGGAACTGACCCGGCTCACGCTCGCGGCGGTGCCCGCCTTCATCGACTTCGCCACGCTGCTCCAGGGGTTGACCGGGCGGCCGGTGGGCCTGCGCACCGAGGGCACCCTGGCGGTGGCGCTCACCGCCGACGACCGCGCCGCCCTACTGCGGCTGACGGAGTTCCGGACCAGCCTGGGCCTGGCCACCGACAACCTCACCGGCAGCGAGGCCCGCCGCCTCGAGCCCTATCTCGCCTCCGACGTGCGAGCCGGGGTGCTCGCCGGCGACGACCTCTCGGTGGACAACCGCGGCTACCTGCTGGCGCTTGATCG
>JBBQFE010000493.1:0-2935 GCA_038321605.1 Mycobacteriales bacterium
GGTGGCGATCCTGTTCTACGTCGTCGTGTACACGATGGTGCTCAAACGCCGCACCTCCCAGAACATCGTGTGGGGTGGCGCCGCAGGCTGTATGCCGGTACTGATCGGCTGGTCGGCGGTGACCCATTCGCTGGCCTGGCCGCCGGTCGTGCTGTTCCTCATCGTGTTCTTCTGGACGCCACCGCATTTCTGGGCCCTGGCCATCCGCTACAAGGATGACTACGCCCGTGCCGGCGTTCCGATGCTGCCCGTCGTCGCGACCCCGCTCAAGGTCGCCCGCCAGATCGTCGGGTACTCCTGGGTGACGGTCGCCACCACCCTGCTGCTCTGGCCGCTGGCCACCGGCTGGGTGTACGGCGCCGTCGCATTGGTTGCAGGCGGAGTGCTCATGCTCGAGGCCCACCGGCTGCTCGCCGCGACAAGGCGGGGCGAAGCGGGCAGGCCCATGCGGCTGTTCCACTTCTCCAACAGCTACCTGGCACTGATCTTCGTCGCCGTCGCCGTGGACACCTTCGTTCTGCGCTGAGGCAGTGCCCGGCGCGCCGAGGCGGCACCCCGGACGAAATGCGCACGCCGCACCTGCGCGACGTCGGGCAGAACGCTCAGCCGGCGATGATGTGAAACGCGATGGTCACCGGCGTCAGCACCGTGATGGTGCCCTTGACGCTGTGCAGGGTCCCTGAGTACGTCATCGTCCCGGCCGTCGTGCCAGCGGGCACCTCTACCACGTCGTCGACGCCGGTTGCGGGGTCCACCGCACAGTTGCGGGCCTGGCGGGGCGCGGAGCCGGGCAGCGCCACCGTCACCAGCCCGGATTCGGCGCCGTACCCGGTTCGGTCGCCGGACAGCGTGACCCTGGCCATGACGTGCAGGAACGCGTCCGTCGGCGTGCCCGCTCGGGTGCCGTCCTGGCCCCAGTAGGTCAGGGCCACCGAACTGAGGGTGATCGTGCCGCTGGTCACGCCCACCGCGCCGTTGACACCGGCCACCCGGACGTTGATCTTCTTCGTGATGCCGACCACCGCCTGCCGGTTCGCACGTGAGGTGATGCTCGGGTTGGTTGCCGCGGGCCGGCCGGTGAGCAACGAGAGCCCCTGCTTCAGCCCGCCGTCGTCCAGCACGAGCTCGACGGTCGGGTTGCCCACCGGCACTGCGGTGACCAGGTAGTCCGAGGTGATGACCAGAGGTCCGTGCTCGACGCCGTTGACGCGGACCGCCAACCTCGGCGTAATGGCCGCATCGGCGCCGGATTCACCGGACAGCGGCTGCACGGTGAAGGCCAGCAACCGCTGTCCGGCGGGTGCGGCACGGGTGTCCGTCCCCACCGAGAAGCTCTGGACGAAGCCCGACCGCAGCAGCCGGACGCCGGCGTCCGCGCCGATCAGGACTGCGCCACGGGGTGCCCTCGCGGGTTGTGGTGCGACGGTGCTCGCGGTCGCCAGCAGTTCCACACCGCTGCCGTTGGCTGCCGGGGTCGGTACCGGTGCGCCCGGTAGGTCGCCGCCGAGGGCGTGCCAGCCGGCAAGCGCCAGCACAGCAGCGATCATGACCGAGAGGATCCGGATGCTTGCCGAGCGCCGTCGTGCACCGGCAGCTGCTCGCCGCACCCTGATCCTCCTTGTCGTCGCATGGCCCGTCGCGCGGCGTCGACCGCACCGTACGAGGGTAGGGGAGTGTTCCGGCCGAGCGAAGCCGCTGGGCGGACTAGACAGGTCAGTCACAGCTGGGCGTCCACGTACGATTTGCGACGTGACCCCCCAAATCGCCTTGGTCAGCTGCGATCCGCTGCTTCCCGAGGGAGACTCCGGTGATGCGCCGCTGTCAGCAGCGCTGGTGGACCGTGGTTACCAGGTCGAGGTCGTGTCCTGGTCGGACAGCGCGGTGGACTGGGAGCGTTTCGACCTGACCGTGCTGCGCTCGACCTGGGACTACACGCTGCGCCAGGCGGACTTCCTCAGCTGGCTGCCGACGGTGCCCAGGCTGCACAACCCGGCAACGGTGGTGGCCGCCAACAGTGACAAGCGGTACCTCGGGATGCTGGCTGACGCGGGTCTGCCGGTGGTCGAAACCGCGTTCTCGGCCCCCGGCACCGTCCTGGACCTGCCTTCGTCCGGCCAGTTCGTCGTCAAGCCCGCGGTTGGCGCGGGCTCCCGGGGAGCGGGGCGTTTCGATGCCGATCAGCCCGGTGAGCTGGATCGTGCGCTCGATCATGCCGCGCGATTGCACGCACTCGGGCGGACGGTGATGGTGCAGCCCTACCTGCACACCGTGGATTCCGAGGGTGAGACCGCGATGATCTATCTCGATGGCACGTTCAGTCATGCCATCCGCAAAGGCCGGATGTTGGAGCCCGGTGCAGGGTACGAGGCGGAGGGCTCGTCCCTGTGGCTGGCCGAGAACATCAGCCCCCGGACCCCGTCCGCAGCCGAGCATGCGGCCGCCGACCGGATTGTCGACTACCTGAGTCCGGCCGAGCCGCTGCTCTATGCCCGGATCGATCTGCTCCCGACGGCTGCCGGCCCGGTACTGCTGGAGGCCGAGCTGGCCGAACCCTCGTTGTTCTTCGACCACCATCCCGGATCGGCAGAGGTGATGGCCGCCGCCGTCGCGCGGCGGATCGGCGCCTGAACGCGTGATGAAGCAGGATGGAACGCGTGACTAGCACCGAGGCCCAGGCCGTTGCGATGGCCGGGGACGAGCTCAAACGGCGTGCACTGAGGCAGATGAAGTTCGTCGCCACCGGGGGACTGGTGCTGGCGGCGCTGGTGTTCGTGCTGTGCCGGATCCTCGGCGACGGCCACGGCGTCTGGCCGTTCCTGGAGGCTGCCAGTGAGGCCGCCATGGTCGGTGGCCTGGCCGACTGGTTCGCCGTGACCGCTCTGTTCCGTCACCCGCTGGGGCTGCCGATCCCGCACACCGCGATCATCCCCAACAA
>JBBQFE010000494.1:0-2933 GCA_038321605.1 Mycobacteriales bacterium
GGCAGCGAACGGGCAACGCCAAGGTGCCGCACTACCTGCACGACCCGCAGGACGCGACTCTGGCGATGGCCGGGCTGTACGAGCTGTGGCGGGACCCCGACCGGTCAGCCGACGATCCTGACCGGTGGCTCTGGACGTGCACGATCATCACCCAGCAGGCGACGGATCTGCTCGGCGAGATCCACGACCGGAATCCGGTGCTGGTGCCCGGCGCGTTGCGAACCCGCTGGCTCGACTGCTCCGACGAGGACCCGGCGACCGCGCGCGCCCTGCTGGCCGAGATGCCCGCGGCCAGCCTGGCCCCGCGGATCGTGGGTGCCGCAGTCGGCAACGTACGCAACAACGGACCGGAACTCCTGCAGCCGCCTGGCACCGACGACGATGTCACGCCGCAGCCTCTACAGCTGTGAACGGGCACCGGCCCATCAGCGGACTGGACGCGGCGGGCAGACTGGTCACATGACGTCGGGATCCTCCACCAGCGCGGCGAGCTCCACGGACGCGCCGTGGGGGGCACCACGGAGTAGCGGCACGCTTTCGGCATCGGTGGCTCTACCGGGCTCCAAGTCGTTGACCAACCGGGTTCTGGTACTGGCCGCGCTGTCCGAGACACCGACCCGGATCACCGCACCGCTGCAGGCACGGGACACCCTGCTCATGGTGGGTGCGCTGCGAGCTCTGGGCGTCGGCATCGAGGATGTCGGCGCGGACTGGATCGTCACCCCGGCGCCGCTGCACGGCGGCACGATCGACTGCGGACTGGCCGGTACGGTGATGCGTTTCGTCCCCCCACTGGCAGCACTGGCCCACGGCGACAGCACCTTCGACGGCGACCCGCATGCCCGGACCCGTCCGATGCACACCCTGCTGGACGGGCTGCGCCAGGCCGGTGCGGTCATCTCCGACGGTGGCACCGGGTTACTGCCCTTCACGGTGCACGGCGGCGGGGCACTGACCGGCGGCGTAGTCGAGCTCGATGCCTCGGCGTCCTCGCAGTTCGTGTCGGGCCTGCTGCTGGCCGGCGCCAGGTTCGAGCATGGGATCGAGATTCGCCATACGGGTAAGCCGGTTCCGTCCTTGCCGCACATCGACATGACCCTCGCCGTGCTGCGAGACGCCGGGGCCGTGGTGGACGACTCGGTGCCGGATCGGTGGCAGGTATCCCCCGGCCCGCTGGACCTCCCCGACACCGTGATCGAGCCGGACCTGTCCAACGCCGCACCCTTCCTGGGCGCGGCTCTGGTGGCCGGCGGCTCGGTGCACATCCCGCACTGGCCGGCCAGCAGCACCCAGGCCGGGACCGCGCTGCAGGTTCTGCTGGCCGGTATGGGCGCCGAGGTGACCCTCGATACGACGGGGCTCACGGTCACCGGGACCGGCCGGATCGGGCCGCTGGTCGCCGACCTGCACGACGTCAGCGAGCTGACCCCGGTGCTGGCGGCACTGTGCTCGTTGGCCGACGGAGAATCCCGGCTCACCGGTGTGGAGCACATCCGCGGCCACGAGACCGACCGTCTGTCGGCCATCGATGCAGAACTCACGCAGCTCGGTGGTGACGTGGAGCAATTGCAGGACGGTCTGATCATCCGGCCGGCGCCGCTGCACGGCGGCGTGTGGCATGCCTACGCAGACCATCGGATCGCACAGGCCGGGGCGCTGCTGGGGCTGGCCGTCGACGGGATACAGGTCGACGACATCGGTGCCACGACCAAGACGCTGGCCGACTTTCCCGCGCTGTGGACCCAGTTGCTGGCTCAGACCAACGCCGTGTCGGTGTAGGCAGATGGCACGGCGCGACACCGGCCGGCTGGACGAGGACGACGTTCGCCAACGGCCTTCCAGGCACGGCAGCCGACCTCGCACCAAGCAGCGCCCCGCACACGTCGAGGCCTCGCCCGGAATGGTGCTGTCGGTCGACCGGGGCCGCTACGGCGTGCTGCTCGACGGTGCCGACGTCTTGCTGACCACCATGCGCGCGCGGGAACTGGGCCGAACCGCCATCGCGGTGGGCGATCGCGTCGAGGTGGTCGGCGACGTGTCGGGCCAGCCGGACACCCTGGCACGCATCGTCCGGGTGCTGGAAAGGCGCACGGTGCTACGCCGAACCGCCGACGACAACGACCCGTACGAGCGGGTGATCGTGGCCAACGCCGATCAGCTGCTCATCGTCACCGCGCTGGCCGATCCACCGCCGCGGTACGGCCTGATTGATCGCTGCGTGGTGGCCGCCCTCACTGCGGGGCTGGAGCCGATCCTGCTACTCACCAAGGCAGATCTGGCCTCGCCGGATGAGGTGCTGGCCAACTACGCAGACCTGGACGTGCCGTCGGTGGTGATCTCCCGAGAGTCCGATCTCAGCGAGGTACGACAGCTGCTGGACGGCAAGACCACCGTGTTCGTCGGTCATTCGGGGGTGGGAAAGTCCACGCTGGTGAATGCCCTGGTACCCGGAGCGCACCGCAGCACCGGCGTGGTGAGCGGCGTCGGCAAGGGCCGCCATACCTCGACGTCCGCGGTCGCCCTGGCGCTGCCTGCGCCGCTGCACGGCTGGGTGATCGACACTCCCGGGGTGCGTTCGTTCGGCCTGCACCATGTGACCGCCTCCGATGTGCTGTGGGCGTTCCCGGATCTGGAGGACGGCGCCGTACGGTGCCCCGGGAGCTGTGAACATCTGAGTGCCGACGACGGCTGCACCCTCGATGCGTGGGTGCAGGCGGGTCATTCGTCGCCGGCTCGGCTGGACGCCTTCCGCCGGTTGCTGGTCAGCCGCAGCGATCTGGGCGAGCCGTAGTCGCCGGTCGGTCACCCGCGGCGCAGGTAGGCCGCCAGCACGTCCATCGCCTGCTCGATCTCCTCGGTCTCGCCGGCGAAGGACAGCCGCGCGAAACGGTGACCGCGGGCGGTGTCGAAGTCGATTCCGGGAGCCAGTGCCA
>JBBQFE010000495.1:0-2931 GCA_038321605.1 Mycobacteriales bacterium
CGGGCCGGCAGAAGCGCGGTCAGTCGGTCGGGTCGGCGGGGCGTGAGACGCCGAGCCGCACCAGCGGAAGCCGACGGTCGGTGCGGCTCTGGTAGTCGTTGTAGTACGGCCGGTCGGCGGTCAGGCCCGCCCAGACGGTCGCGTACTCGTCGCCGTCGAGGATCTCCGCCACCGACCAATAGAGCTGGCCCTGCCGGCGAACCAGGACCTCCGGGTTCGCGTCGCGGTCGGTCAGGTTGAGGTACCACGAGGGGTGCTGCGGCGCACCGGCGAAGGACCCGACTACGACAGGCACTCCCGCGGCATCGGCCCAGAACGGCAGCGCCACCTTGTGGTGGTTGCCCGACCGGCGGCCGACCGTATCGAGCACGACGTGGTGCATACCGGCGATGACCCAGGCGGCGTCGTCATCGGTCGCCTCCATCGCGGCCACGTGGCTACGGCTGATGCCGGGGATCTCATCGCGGGTGGGCTCGACGAAGCTTTCGTTCTGCTGGGTCACGGGATCGGACGCTACCTGGTGCCCTGCGCTGTGCCTACGCTGTGCCTTACGCAGTGCCCTGCACTGTGGGCGGCACCGTCGCTGCCAGCGGGGCACCGTCCAGCGCCGCGCAGCTCGGGCGGGCCGGCCCAGCAACCACAACCGGGTCCGGCGCGACGGTCACCGTGCGGCGGGGGTTGCGGATCGTCAGGGCCGCCAGCAGGCCGGCGAAGGCGGCGAGGCCCGCGCAGATCATCGCTGCACGATCGAAGCCGGCGTTGAACGCGATGGGATCCTGATACTGCTCACCGCTGATGCCCGCAAGGGCCGGCAGCACTGCTACCGACAGCAGGCCTGCGGTGCGTGCCACGTCGTTGTTGATGCCGGACGCGATCCCGGCGTTCTCGCTGGGCACCGTCGAGAGCGCCGCCGCAGTGAGTGGGGCCACCGTCGTCGACAGTCCGAGGCCCACCATGACGGCGGCCGGAAGCACCTCCGTGAGGTAATTGGCCCCTGGGCCGACCCGCGTCAGAAGGAGCATTCCTGCAGCCACGAAGAGCGGGCCCACCGACATCTGCAGGCGCGGCCCGATGCGCGCGGCGAGTGCTCCTGACCGCGCCGACAGCAGCAGCATCAAGACGGTCAGCGGCAGCAGCGCCACCCCGGAGGCAAGCGGGGTGTAGCCGCCGACGGTCTGCAGCTGGACCGGGACCAGGAAGAGAAACGCTGCCAGTGCCCCGTACATCGCGAAGGTCACCGCGTTGGCCGCGTCGAACTGGCGCGACCGGAACAGCGCGAGCGGCAGCATCGGATTCGCCCGCCGTGCCTCAAGAGTGAAGAAGACGGCGATCAGGACGACGGCGAGCAGCAGCGCGAAGATGGGTCCGGGCTGCCACCCACCTGCCGGCCCTTCGATCAGGCCGAACGTCAGGGCACCCAGGGCGGCCGCGGCGAGGATCCCCCCGGCCCAGTCCGTACCGCCGGTGGCGCTCTCGTCGCGCGTTTCGGGGACGTGCCTGCTGCTGACGACGAGGACAGCGACCGCCAGCGGCAGGTTCAGCAGGAAGATCCAGCGCCACGTGCTGACGGTCAGCAGCCATCCTCCGACGAACGGACCCACCGCACTTGCGACGCCGGTCAGTCCGGACCAGGCGCCGATGACCCGGCCCCGATCCTCCCGGTCGAAGGACGTCTGCAGGATCGCCAGGCTTCCGGGCGTCAGGAGCGCTCCGCCCACGCCTTGCAGGGCGCGGGCCAGGATCAGCAGCGTGGCGTTCGGCGCGGCTGCACACAGCGCGCTGGCGATCGCAAACCAGGTGACGCCGATCATGAAAATCTTGCGCCGGCCGTAACGATCGCCGAGCCCGCCGCCGAGAAGCAGGAAGGCCGCCAGCGTCAGCGTGTAGGAGGTGATGACCCACTGCAGGCTGGACAGGCCCACCGAGAGGTCGGTCCCGATTCGCGGGAGCGCCACGTTGACGACCGTGCCGTCGAGCTGGGCCATCCCGGAGCCAAGGACCGTCGCGAGCAGCACCCATCGTCCCCGGGGGGTGCCAAGCCGCAGGGTGTCCACCGGCCTATCAAACCCCCACATACGTCCCGCGGCCTACCAGGGGTCAGTCCGTATGCCGACTCGAAGGGGTCGACGAGTTCTGATGGACTGATCTTCGACGCGGTTCGGATCCGGTTGCTGGAAATCGGCGAAGCAGCTAAGGCGCTGCCACCGAATCTGACTGACGCCGAACCCGGGATTCCCCGGACTCAGATTGCCCGCATGCGCGATCACTTGGCCCACCGCTACTTCGACACGAGCCACGCCATCGTGCAAGCCACGGTCGATAACGACCTACCCGAGTTGTCCGCAGCGGTCGCCAGGCTCCGAGCCAGCAGAAGGCCGCCGCAGTCGAGCTGACCGGAGCTCATCTGAGCTGACAGGACGGCTGACCTACCGAGCCACCGGTCGGCCCGCCTGAGGCCGCCCGCGTGTCACGTGCGGGCGTGTCGCGAAAGCCCTCCTAGGTTGGGTGCAGTGTCCGCCGCCGAAGATGTGCCCCTGTTCTCGGGCGCCAGCACCCGGACGCTCGAAGGCCCAGCACTCGGTGGACGGAAACTTCGGGCCTGGCAGTCCGCAGCACTCGCGGCTTATCTCGCCGACCGGCCCGTTGATTACCTGTTGCACGCCACCCCCGGGGCGGGCAAGACATCTTTTGCGCTGACGGTTGCCGCCCAGCTGATGGGTGGGCGGGCGATCGACCGGATCGTGGTCGTGTGCCCGACCGACCATTTGCGTAACCAATGGGCGCTTGCCGCCGCCGCGGCAGGCATCGCGCTCGATGCGAACCTGCCGAACTCCGTCGGGCCGGTCCGCGCCGACGTGGCGGGCTACGTCACGACCTACGCCCAGGTGGCGCAGAAGCCGATGCTGCATCGCCGCCGCGTGGAGGCACGCC
>JBBQFE010000496.1:0-2927 GCA_038321605.1 Mycobacteriales bacterium
GACGGCCGAAGGGGTGGAGACGGAGGGTCAGCTGCAAGCCCTACGCAACGAAGGGATCGAGACCGTTCAGGGATATCTGCTTGGCCGACCGATGACCCCCGAAGCTGCGGAAAGCCTGATCCGGCAGCAGCCAGAGCCGTAACCTCCACGGGTCAGGTCAGACACGCGCATCGGCCGCCGCAGCGCGCCTTGCACCCGCCAAGCCTCAATGGTCGTCAATGTCATACTCGTCTCGAATCGACCCGGAGCGCCGCCAACTGATTGATCGGCCGCTGCTGCCTGACCCTAACGTGGTGTGGCGTCGCCATCGGGAACGCCGTCGTTCGCGTGCGCCGGAATGAATGTCAGCGTGCCCTTGAGGCTGAAGCCGCCCGCAGGGCATGGCGGCGGCAGGATTAGTGGACCACCATGCCCTGCACCCTGGCGGCGAACGCCTCGACCGCGAACGGCTTGGTCATGACCTGCATGCCCCGGTCCAGCAGGCTTTTGCCGACCATGGCACCCTCCGCGTAGCCGGTGATGAACAGCACCTTCAGGTCGGGCCGCCGCTGCTGGGCCACGTCGGCCAGCTGGCGACCGTTCATCCCGCCGGGCAGCCCCACGTCGGTCACCATCAGGTCGATGCGCACCCCGGACTCCACGATACGCAACCCGGAGCGGCCGTCGCCCGCCTCCAGCACGGTGAAGCCGAGGTCGGACAGGACGTCGACGATGATCATGCGCAGCGGAGCCTCGTCCTCGACCAGCAGCACGACCGAGCCGGACGACCGAGCCGGCGTGCCGGCCATCGTGGCCGCCTGGGCCGCCTCGTCCATGGCCCCAAGATACCGGGGCAGATAGATCGAGACCGTCGTCCCCTGCCCCGGCGCGCTGCGCAGGTAGACCTGACCGCCCGACTGCTGGACGAAGCCGTGCGTCATCGACAAGCCCAGGCCGGTGCCCTGCCCCAGCGGCTTGGTGGTGAAGAACGGGTCGAAGGCGCGCCCCAGCACCTCCGGGACCATGCCGGTCCCGGTGTCGTCCACGGTGACGGTGACATACTCGCCCCCCGACACCGGGTCCGGGAAGCCATCCCCCGGCGTGGCCCGCACCCCGTTCAGGTCCGCGTTCGCGGTCCTGATCAGCAGATGCCCGCCGTCGGGCATCGCGTCGCGCGCGTTGATGACCAAGTTAAGCAATGCGTTGTCCAGTTGGTTCGGGTCGCACAGCGTGGGCCACAGGCCGTCGGCCAGCTCCGTCTCGATCTGGATCGAGGGACCGACCGTGCGGCGATACAGGTCCGTCATGCCGGCGATCAGCGTGTTGAGGTCGGCCGTCTTCGGATCGAGCGTCTGCCGGCGCGAGAACGCGAGCAGGCGATGGGTCAACGCCGTTGCCCGGTTGGTCGATGCCAGCGCGGTTTCGACGTAACGGTCGAGGTCCGCCGTGCGCCCCTGGGCCGCGCGCATGCGGATCATCTCCAGGCTGCCCGAGATGGCGGCGAGCATGTTGTTGAAGTCGTGCGCCAGCCCGCCGGTCAGTTGGCCGACCGCCTCCATCTTGTGCGACTGCCGCAACGCATCCTCGACGCGCTCGTTCTCCTTGGCCGCCGCGCGCAGCAGGGCGTTTGCCTCGGTCAGGTCGTGGGTCCGGTCGACCACCCTGGCCTCCAGCACCTCGTTGGTGTGACGCAGGTCCTCCTCGGCGGCCTTACGGGCGGTGATGTCGGCTAGGATGCCGATACCATGGGTGGGCGGCTGGCCCATTCGACCGCCGCCGAACTTGCCCTTCGCCTCGATCCAGCAAAGCGCGCCATCGTCCACGCGGTAAATGCGGCACTCGAAGCTCCACTCCGCCCCGGTGTTCACGGCGGTGCGGAAGATCGCATCGACCCGCTCGCGGTCTTCCGGCAGCACCCGGGTCAGGAAGATGTCGTAGTTCCAGGCCTGCGTCGGGTCGGCGTAGCCGAAGATCTGCATCGCCCGGGCAGTGTGGCTCACTTGGCCGCTGGCCAGGTCGAGCTTCCAGCTGCCCAACTCGCCGGCCTCCAACGCCATTCGCAGTTCGGCCTCCGCGTCGCGCACTTCGCCGATCACCCGCAGGCGGTCCACCGCCGCCGCGAGCAGGTTGGCGTAGCTGCGCAGGAAGCTGATGTTCTCGCTGGTGAACTGCCGGGGCTCGCGGCTGTCGACCTGCAGAAGCCCGAACGGCTGCCGGCCCTGGCTGCCGATGATGGCCACGTTGGCCACCGCCCTGACCCCGTTCTCGATCAGAAACGGCGGGTAGCGGAACCGCGTCTCGGTTGCGATGTCGGGCGAGACCATCGGCTCGCCGGACTTGAGCGCATATCCCTCAGAGGTGCCGTCCACCACCTTGATGGTCATTTGGCCTACGACGCCCGGCTTCCAGCCGACGCCCGCCCGCACCAGCAAGGTGGCACCGTCGGCCTGCATCTGCATCACCTTGGCAAGCTCGGTGTGCAAGCCTTCGCCGACCAGGCGGCACGCCTCGATGAGGATCTCGTCGAGGTCGTCGGACCGCAGGGCGAGCTCGCCGAACTGGGTCAGGGTATCCTGCTGGTGTAGCAGCGCCGCACGGTCGTTCAGCTGAATGTCGGCCAACACTCGCACCCCGTGTCGTGCTGATCGACGCATTCCACTTTCGGCCACCTCACGCTTCCGTGAATAGAAGCCAGTCATAGACCGTGAGGTGTTCGACAAGACGCGTCGAAGAGTCCAGACGTTTCGAAGACGCGATGATCCAGCAATCTACTGGCATTAGCAACCCATTATGTCGGCTCACACGTTACGATTAATACCAAGACTCCCTGATCAGAACCGGTGTGCCCAGTCCCGCAATCCAATAGACATGATGCGCCAAGGTTGATCGACCGGCTTGTTCCAGGCTTCACAGCAGTGGGCGACGATCGCCTCGCTCGACGGGAACAC
>JBBQFE010000497.1:0-2926 GCA_038321605.1 Mycobacteriales bacterium
GCCCTCGGCTACGCCGGTCCCCACGGTAGCGTCACTTGCCGCCCGAGCCACTGTGGCCACGTTCGCGGGGGGAACCGGCAAAGGGTATGCGGACGGACCGGGGGAGAGTGCGCAGTTCAGTGCCCCGGCCGCGCTCGCACTGGGGCCCGATGGGTCGATCTACGTTGCCGACTTCGACAATCAGCGCATCCGCAGGATCGCTCCCAACGGGGCGGTGAGTACGCTCGCCGGCAGCGGTGTGGTCGGCTTCAAGGACGGCGCCGGCGACCAGGCGCAGTTTGACGATCCATCGGGGCTCGCCGTGGATGGCCAGGGCAACGTCTACGTGGCTGACCGTGAGAATCAGCGCATCCGGAAGATCGCCCCCAACGGCACCGTGAGCACACTGGCCGGCAGCGGCGCCAAGGGCGCCCAGAATGGACCCGCGGCGCAGGCCAGCTTCGCCCAACCCGGAGCAGTCGCGGTCGACCGAGCGGGCAACGTCTTTGTGGCTGACTTCGGCAATAACCGCATCCGTGAGATCGACACCGCCGGCACCGTGACGACGTTTGCCGGCAACGGCGAGCAGATCTACAAGGACGGTCCCGCAGCGCAGGCGAGTTTTGCCGCCCCGGCAGCGCTGACATTCGACCAAGCCGGCAATCTGCTGGTGGTCGACTTCGACAGCCCGCGGATACGCAAGATCACTCCTGCCCGCGAGGTCACTACGCTGGCGGGCTCGGGAGCGAAGGGTAACCTGGATGGCGACGCCGGCACGGCGCAGTTCGCCCGCCCGGGTGGGATCAGCGTCGACGGCGCCGGCAATATCTATATTGCCGACACCGGCAACAACAAGGTGCGCCGCATCAGTCCAGACGGCAAGGTCACCACGTTGGCGGGCAGCGGCTCACCCGGCAACGCCGACGGACCCGGCATAGTCGCGCAGTTCGACGGTCCGTCGGATGTGGCGATCGCGGGGGCGGGCCTCCTCTACGTCGCCGACACCGAGAACGCTCGAATCCGGACGATCAGAGTCCCACAGTAGGTTTCTGCGCCGAACCGCGTATCGTGGATCTGGGGCGGGAACAATGCGCCTTTTCAGGTCACGATTGGCGCGCATTTTACTGGCAACGCTGCTGGCGGCTGTCCTCGCGACGGGCACCTCGGTGAACGCGCTCGGTCCGGTTCGAGCGCAGGCAGCGTGTGACTACCCACTCCTCCCTCTTGCGCAGCTCGTACAGCAGACGCCGGTAATCGTGTTGGCCGACGTAATCCGCGAGCGCACCGCAGACGGCGCGAGCTTCGTCAGCACGCTGAGGGTGCTCAGCGCACTGAAAGGGCGTACCGCTACGCCCGACATCTCCCTGGCCGGCCTCGGCCACCTGAACCTCGACTGCAAGGGCGGCCCGCGACTGCTCCGCGGGAATCGCTATGTGCTCTTCCTGTCCAGCAGCGGCGCCGATTCGGCGGCGGTCTGGAGCCTCACCGACCATGAGGGGAGCGTGTTTCAGGTCACCAACGCGGGCGTGAGCTTTCCTCCTGAGCAGCCGGGGGGCAACCCGCAGGTGTTGCCGGTAGCGCCGGCCGAGTTCCTGCGCGACGTGGGCATCAGCCTGCTTGGCGACGACCCCGCGCGCATCGAGAGCCTCATCGCCGACAACGGTCTGGTCGAAACCGTGGAACGGCCGCCGGTGGCGCCGGCCCAGAAGCCCTGGTATCAGCGCCTGAACCGACAGAACACGGCGATCGGGGTC
The DNA here is from genome assembly GCA_038321605.1 of Mycobacteriales bacterium. Taxonomy (GTDB): domain Bacteria; phylum Actinomycetota; class Actinomycetes; order Mycobacteriales; family Jatrophihabitantaceae; genus Jatrophihabitans_A. Next base: position 1,734 of record JBBQFE010000497.1, read on the forward strand.
GCCGGTGCCGCGGTGATGCTGGCCAGCCTGCTCTTTCTGCTCTGGCGTCCGAAGGAGCCCGACCCGTATCGCCGTCCCTGAAGGGCAAGCGCGGTGAGGTGACCTATACTCGCCCTATGGCTCCCTTACCTGAACCGGCCGAACAGGCCGCGCCTGCCGCAAAACAGCCCCCCCTGCCGCCGCCCGGCGAGAAGCGCCGCATCGACCTGCACCGGCGCCGCGCCGTGATCACCGCCGAGCGCATCGATGTCCGGCCCTCCCGCGAGGCGGTGCTGCCGCCGCTGTTCGGCTTTCTGCTCGGGCTCGGCTGCGTCACCCTGATCATACTTGGTGTCACGAAGGATGCGGTCCCCTACTGGGCGCTGGCACTGTTGCTGCTGCTCGCCCTGATCGCCGTGCCGCTCTCAGGGATCACGCTGGTCTACGCGCTGGTCGGCGCGAACGTGATCTTCGACCGCAGCAAGCAGTCGGCAGCATTTCAACAGGGGTTCCTGGGCATGGGGATCGGCACCACCGACCTCGTCCCCTTCTGGAAGATGGACGCGATCGCCGTCACCGAGGCGGGGGACGTGGGCGGAACGGTTGGCGGCCGCACCGAGGAGTTCGCGCAGTGGGAAGCGGTGCTGGTCAAGCAGAGCGGCACCCGACTGCGCATCGCCGGCATGACCGTGCCGCGCCGGTTCGCCTCTGCTGGCCTGGCACCGGTGAGCGAGCTTGCCGAGGCGCTGTCCGCGCTCACCGGCGCACCCGTCCGCTTCGAATCGGCGCCGGCGGACGAGGAAGGACCGGAGCCAATCGCTGAACTCGCACCAAGCTCGGGCACGTTGCCAACCTCCGCGAGACGGGCACGCCGCCCGAAGGCCGCGCCTGCGCGCCGGCGGAGTCGCGGCTAGCCAGGCTTCCTTGCACCCGTGCCACAGCGTGATTAGGCTTGGGAGCGGGCCGCTCAGGACCGTGACGGCGTGGCAGCAGGAGCAGGGTCAGCATGGACTACGAGTACATCCTCTACGACGAGCGCGACCAGATCCGCATCATCACGATCAATCGGCCCGACCGTATGAACTCGGTCAACCCTCAGACCAGCGCTGAACTGGCCAACGCCTGGAACCGGTTCAAGGACGACCCGGACGCCTGGGTCGCGATCCTGACCGGCGCCGGTGACCGCGCGTTCTCAGCCGGCAACGACCTGGTCG
>JBBQFE010000498.1:0-2922 GCA_038321605.1 Mycobacteriales bacterium
CGGGCCGCGCAGGTCGGCCCACACCTCACCCGCCGTCAGTCGCAGGCGCAGCGCACCGCGCGGCAGCGGGGGCTCGCCGGTCCCGGTGGAGAATTTGCCGTACAGACCGAGGTGAATGTGCAGCGACGGCGCTCCGGTGTAATGGTGCAGCAGGTGCTTTCCGATTGCCTCGGTCCGCGTCAGAACTCGGCCGTCCAGCAGCTGCGCGCCGTCGCTGAACCGGCCCTGTGGGCTGCTCACCGAGACCGGCTGACCTCCGAACAGGCGTTGCTGCTGCCGAGCCAGCCGGTGGATGGTGTGACCCTCAGGCACGCTGGCCCTCCTCGGACACCAGCAGTTGGCGCAGCATGTGCAGCGCGACCACCGTCGTTCTATTCCGCACCGCCGCGCGCGAGCCCTTGACGACGATGCGTTCGGACCGCACCTCATCGCCGCTGGCGACGCACAGGTGCACCAGACCGACCGGCTTACCGGGCGTCGCGCCACCGGGACCGGCGATCCCGGTGATGCCGACGCCGAGGTCGGCGCCCAGGCGCTTCCTGGCGCCTACTGCCAGCTCACGGGCCACCTCCGCGCTCACCGCACCCACGGAGGCGATGAGCGCCTCGTCGACGCCGGCCAGCGCATGCTTGGCGGCATTGGAGTAGACCACCAGGCCGCCCAGCAGATAGGCCGAGGACCCGGCCAGATCGGTGAGACGGGCTGCCAGCATTCCGGCGGTGCAGGACTCGGCGGTGGCGATCGTCAGCCGCCGGTCGAGCAGGGCGTCGGCGACGATCTGATCGATGCTCCTGCCGTCCTCTGAGAACAGCGTGTCCGGGAAGGCGGACCGCACCGCGCTGACCAGTCCCTCGTAGGCGTCCTGCGCAGCGGGCCCGTAGCGCGTGACGATCTCCAGCTCGCCGTTGCTCAGGCAGGTGGTGATCTCCAGCCCGTCCAGCGCCGGCTCGATCTTCCGGAGCGTCGCCGCCAGGTCGGACTCGGCAGTGCCCCAGAGCCGCAGGGTGCGTTGACGGAGTTCCGTCCGCCCACTCAGCGCGGCCTGCACGATGTCATCGGCAAGCGCGCTGGGCCACATCCCCTGCAGTTCCGGCGGCGGACCAGGCAGCACAAGTACCGGCGGACCCGTGCGGCCATCCGCGACCGGCACCACCAGGCCCGGCGCCGTTCCGATCGGGGGCAGCGCCCTCGCTCCGACCGGGACCATCGCCTGCTTGCGTACTCCGTGGGCGCTCGCTTCGGCGTCCGGTTTCCAGCCACGCGCCGCGGTCAAGCCGGCGATGATGGCCTCGATCCGTACCCGCAGCGCCTCATCGAGCTGTGGCGGTCGCCCCTGCACGTCGGCAACGATCCCGGCCGTGAGGTCGTCCGCGGTGGGCCCGAGTCCGCCGGTGGTGATCACCAGGTCCACACCGGACTGGGCCAGTGTCCGCAGCGCCCACTCAAGATCCGCTCCGCGGTCGCCCACCACGACGATCTGGGCAACGTCCACCCCGCTCACCCTGAGCTGGTCGGCCAGCCAGGGGCCGTTACGGTCCGACACCCGTCCGGTCAGGATTTCGGTTCCGGTGACGATGATTCCTGCGCGGGGGCCCATCAGCCGATTGTGGCAGGACCGCCACTTCCGCCGCCGCGGGGCGTGCTGCATAGTCGGCCCATGGCACATCCGATGAGCACCGCAGAGATCCGTGAATTCCTCACCGCCGGGCAGCGCACGGGCAAGGTGGCCACCACCCGCGCCGACGGACGCCCGCACCTGGCACCGATCTGGTTCGTGCTGGACGGTGACGACCTGGTGTTCATGACCGGGGCCGACACCGTGAAGGGAAACTCGCTGGCGCGCGACCCGAGGGCATCGTTGGTGGTCGACCTGGAGGAGCCGCCGTACGCGTTCGTGATGGTCGAGGGCACGGTCACGCTGTCTGACGACCTGGACAGCATGCTGCCGCTGTCGATCGCCATCGCCCAGCGTTACGTGCCCGCCGATCAGGCTGAGGCCTTCGGGCGACGCAACGCGGTCCCCGGCGAGCTGCTGGTCCGGCTGACGCCGACGAAGACGGTGGGAATCGCCGATCTGATGGGCTGAGCTCAGCCGGCGGTCCAGGTGGAACCGTCGGCCTGAACCGCGAAAGCCTGGTAGGACGCGCCGTTTTCGGCGCCGGCCCGCTGCAGCAGCGGGCCGAGCTCGGAGCGGGCGCGATCACCCATTGCGAAGCCTGCCGTCGCCAGCACATCGCAGGCCGTGATCGAGCGTCCGAAGACCGTCAGGCTGCGCAGCAGGGTGGCCACCGGTTGCCTCGTGTGCGGGTCGATGATGTGACTGCCCCGCTCCGCGGTGCCGGAGGTGGCGACCGCGAGGTCGGTCCCCGAGACCACCCGGAGGATCCTGCTCGAATCGGACGGGTCGGCGATGCCGATCTGCCAGGGACGGTCCACCGCGGCCATGCCCACGCACTGCACATCACCGCCGCCGTTGATGCTGTGACTCCTCGAGCCGGCTTCGCGGAGCAGGTCGCTGGCGCGTTCGATCGCCCAGCCCTTCACATAACCCGATGGATCGAGTGCGCCGGTAGCGTACGCGGTGAACCAGCCATCGGTCACCCGCTGCCAGTACCGGCAGCCGCCCAGCGCCTGCTGGGTCAGATCGTCGGCGTCGGCTGCATCCAGTTCACCCCGGTTCAGCCTGCTGACCACGCTGTCGGACCGGTAGGTGGAGAACGTCCGGTCGGCCTCGTGCAGCAGCAGTTCGGCGGAATCCAACGCGTCCTCCAACGCCCCCGCGCCGATCTCCGACGTGCGCACATCGAACGAGAACACCGTGCCCATGCAGTGCACCACGCGGCGGTTGCTCCTGGTGGGGTCCGCCACGGGGTTACTTTATGCCGGCCTGGTCCAGCGCACTCTGCAGGGACTGCAGGTAAC